>JACQTM010000128.1 GCA_016210825.1 Hyphomicrobiales bacterium | reverse complement strand
TGGTACAGCTGGGTGGACTTGAACCACCGACCTCTGGTTCCACAGACCAGCGCTCTAACCAACTGAGCTACAGCTGCACACGATCGGAGTGCGGAAACTAGGGACAAAGGGCGGGCTTGGCAAGCAAGCCCGCTACCAGGGACGAATCCGGACGGTATCGTAGTCAATATATAGATATTCGACGGCCAAACGCACGAAGCCCGGACCAGAGGTCCGGGCTTCGGCATTACGGATTTGATTTCAGGTCTTACGAATTAGGCGACCTTCTTGAAAGCGTTCGTGATGCCGGTCTTGATTGGCTCGGCGCTCTCGGACGCGACCTTTTGCGCAAGCGTAGCCAATTCCTTGGTCTGGGTCGTAGCCGTGTCGAACTGTTTGCGCGCGTGTGAGGTCGATAGTTCGATCGCCTCGGACAGCGATTTGGTGCCGAGGAGTTCGCCGGCAAAATCGAAGGCCGAATTGGCGTTCGCCCGGGCAACCTCGATGAGCTTCATCCCGTAATCCGTCGCGCCCTTGGCGGCAGTTGTGTAGCTCTCCTCGAGCAGATCGGTCGCCTCTTCGCTGACCGCTTTCATCTTTTCCCAATTATCCTTGGCTTGCGTGACGCCCTTCTCGGCGAATTCACGAAAGGCAGCGGGAATTTCCATCTTGGGAAGTTCAAACTGGGGAATCTCGAATTTCGGCATTTCAAAAGCGGAGCCGGGCTTCGCCGTCTTCGCCTTGGGGCTGATGGTTGTGGCCTCAGGCATGATACGTAATTCCCTACGGGCGTTTACTGGATGCCCCGGGCGAGACGCCCATCGTCGTCGGCCGGTGCAATGTTGCGATGCATGCTGAACGAAAGTCCGTCGGCTATGCTGTATTTAATGAATAGCACCGGTAATGATGCGGCGCAATAGAAATTATTGCATTGCACAATATGACAACATTCCGGCCTGCCGGCCGATCAGCCCTTCGGCAGACTATCTTCAAAATAAGCTTCTGTCCGTCCAACCCTTTGGTTTTATTAGTTCTTTGGTTTAATGGTGCTCTGACTCATCCGCGCCGTGGCTTCGCCGAGCTCCTTAGCCTGGTCGGTGAGCACCTGCATTTGCGCCTTCACGTAATCGGTTTGCAGCCGCATCAGTTCCTCGACATCCGTCGCTCTCACCAACTTTTGGGCAAATTCGAAGGACGAGTTGATGTTTCGCTCGGCAAATCGCATGGCTTTTTCACCAATTTCCCTTGCCCCGGTTTGGGCTTCAGTCGATTTGTGATCGAACATGCCAACCGCGCGCTGCGCGGCAACGATATAGCCATCGAATGCTTTCTTCGCTTGTTCAACGCTCTTTTCCGCAAAGGCACGCATTTCTGGAGGGATTTCAAAATTCGTCATCGGATCCTTCATCGGTTTCTCCTGCGGTCAGTCTCAAATGCGCAACTCCAGCCAATATAATTCGCCGGCGGGGAAAAAGTGTCCTTTTGGAGCACGCTCCAATCCCGGCGACGGGTTAAGGTTATCCAGACCAAGCTCTGGTCCGGCGTGGACGCCGTGAGCCACGCGCACTATGAAGAATTCAACTAAAATAGAGCAGTCGTGAGGCGGCGCGTCCGGTTTGGTGCGAACACAGATGAGCGAGTTCCACGCGTCCAGAATTTGGTTGCGCGACCCGCAATTGTCCCGTCACGCCATGAGCGCAAAGCCGGCGTGGGTTTGGAGCGCGGAAGGCACGCGCATTCTTTGGGCCAATGCGGTCGGCTGCGCGATCTTCGGCACCGAAACTCCCGCCGCGCTCACCCAACGCCGCTTCGATAAGGAACGGGCAGGCGTACAAATTAAGCGCCTGTCGGAGTCCCTGAAAGCAGACAACGCAATGCGGCTCGAACGGCTGCGCGGATTTGGTGCGGGGTTTGGCCGAGCCTTAGTCTGCGCCTGCTCTCGCATCGTCTATGACGGCCAACCGGCGATACTCGTCGCCGCAGCCGAGACTGCGGGACCAAGCCTTGCACCCCGCACGCGCGCGCAGCGTCTTCTTGAAGATTGCGACGATGCCATTGCCATTTATTCGTCCGACGGCACGCTTCTGCATGCCTCACCAATGGCTGCGGCGAAACTCGCCGGTGCCTCGACGCTCGCCGATATCAATGCGGAAGCACTCGCCGCCAGTGCATTGGCTAACGGTAACAGCAAAGGCGTGAGCGACATCGGTGCCATAGCTATCGAGCGCAGCGGAACGGACTTAGATACGGCGCTCGTTATCATCATCGAAACTGAAGCGCGGACGGCCATGGCTGCGCAACCGGATCGCAGCCCTGGCACTACTGCGGCCGATCCCGCACTGGAGCGGCGTCATCCATTGCGCTTCGTTTGGCAGATGGATGCCGAAGGCCGCTTAATGCTCGACTCGGATGAATTCGCCGATTTCGTCGGTCAGCATGCCGTCGCTATGCGCAATCGCCCTTGGAACGAGATCGCGACGGAACTCAAGCTTGACCCCGAAGGTAAGGTCGCACGCGCCATCGCCACGCAAAAAACCTGGAGCGGCATCACCATTGCTTGGCCAATAGACGAGACGAGCGAACCGCTCATGATTGAGTTGTCGGGCCTTCCGGTATTCGATCGCGATCGCGTTTTCCGCGGTTATCGGGGCTTCGGCGTTTGCCGCGACATTGCGCGTCTTTCCGTGTTGGCGCGTGAACGTCGTAGTGCATTACCGCCAAAGGAGGCGCCACGCCCTGTTCCATATGTCGTTTCCTCCAACGATCAAACTGATGATGAAAGGCCTAGCGATCAGGCGATGAATGTTGTGCCGTTCCGGTCCGCCGCTGTGACTGAGGTCAAGAGCGGTCGGCTCAACGACATCGAGCGCCGCGCGTTTCGCGAAATCGGCCGCGAGCTCACCGCGCGCTTGAAGGGCATCGAGGATTTGCAATCCGGTGCGGCGATGGCGATGGTCACTGAACTCGACGAGGAGCCCGTCGCGGGATCACCAATCACCACACGCACGACCTCCACGCGTCCGAAAGCACGGCATGATCGGCCGGCTGAGAACGATTCAGCCGAACGCGCCGATGCAGCACGCGCGCTGCTCAACCGGCTTCCGGTCGGTGTTCTGGTTTATCGTCTCGACCAGTTGCTCTACGCCAATCCCGCCTTCCTGGAATGGACCGGTTACGACACGATCCGTGCTTTCGGCGAGGCCGGCGGTTTGGATACGCTGTTCGTCGAATCGGAAAGTGACGTCACCGCTCAAGCCAATGACGTCGCCAAGCTACTGACCATCAGCACGCCACATGACGGAAAGCTGCCGGTCGAGGGGCGCCTGCTCTCGATCCCCTGGGAAGGAGAATCCGCCCTTGCGCTGATGTTCACGGGCGCCCCCGCCGACAGCGAACGAAAAGCATCCGAGATCGCGCTGCGTCTCATTGAGGCCGAAAATCGCGAGCTCAAGGCGATCCTCGATGCCGCAACCGACGGTGTGATCCTGCTCGACGCGGACGGGCGCATTCTTGCATCCAACCGGAGCGCCGAAATCTTGTTCGGCCGTGATGCGCACGAACTCATCGGCAATGCCTTCGGCGAGCTATTCACACCGGAGAGCCGGCCCACCGCGATCGAATACCTGGAGCGAATGCGGCAAAAGGGGGCCGCGAGCGCGTTCAATGATGGGCGCGAAGTCGTCGGCCGCGTCGGCCGCAGCGGCTTGATTTCCTTGTTCGCCACGATCGGATGCCTGTCCGAAGGCCAGCAAAAATTCTGTGCGGTGTTCCGCGATATCACCGCCTGGAAAAAAACCGAGGGAGAACTACTACACGCCAAGAGCGAGGCTGAACGGATCTCCGCCAAAAAGTCGGAATTTCTCGCCAAGATCAGTCATGAAATTCGAACCCCGCTCAATACCATCATCGGATTTTCCGAGGTGATGATCGGCGAACGCTTCGGCTCGATCGGCAATGAACGCTATATTGAATATCTCAAGGACGTTCACGCATCGGGCGGGCATCTCGTTTCACTGATCGACGATTTACTGGATTTATCCAAAATCGAAGCCGGCAAGCTCGATCTGACATTCACCGGCATTGATCTCAACGATATCGCACGGCAATGCGTGGCGCAGATGCAGCCTCAGGCCAATCGCGAGCGTATTATCATTCGTACATCGCTCTCTCCCGCCCTGCCTCAGGTCATGGCTGACGCGCGTTCGTTAAGTCAAATCATGCTGAACCTCTTGTCGAACTCCATCAAATTCACCGGCGCCGGCGGCCAGGTCATCGTGTCCACGGCGACCGGCGACGACGGTCAGGTGATGATGCGCGTCCGCGACACCGGGACCGGCATGAGCGAAAAGGATTTGCAGACGGCACTCGAACCATTCCGGCAATTGGCGACGGCGGCGCGCTGGGGAGCGAGTGGTACGGGACTTGGCCTTCCGCTGACCAAGGCGCTGACCGAAGCCAACCGCGCGACCTTCAACATCAGGAGCGCCTTGGAAGCAGGCACACTGGTTGAGATTGCATTTCCGGCGGCGCGCGTGCTGGCCGCGGAATGAGTGCGGTTCAGGATCGCTCGACTTCAATTGGCGATCTTGCGGCGGCAGTATTGTCTGTGCTCGATAGCCAATGCCAAATTGCGCCGTTTTCGCGCAGTCTTCCCGAACTCGATTTCGCAACCGCATATGCCGTGACGGCGGAATTGCGGCGCTTGCGCGAAAAGCGCGGGGAAAAACATGCCGGCCGCAAGATTGGTTTCACCAACCGTAATATCTGGGCGCAATATGGCGTGGATTGTCCGATTTGGGGCGATGTTTGGAATACGACGCTGCATAATCTCTCGCATGTCTCCGGCTCGTTCCCACTGGCAAGAATGATGGAGCCGCAAATCGAGCCGGAAATCGTGTTCAAGCTCGCCGCCGCACCAGCGCAAGACATGAGTGAAACGGATTTATTGTCCTGCATCGAATGGGTGGCGCTCGGTTACGAAATCGTGCAATCCCCGTTCCCCGGCTGGAAATTCAAGGCGGTCGATACGGTCATTGGCGCCGGCCTGCACGGCGTACTGCTGATCGGCGACACGCGCCAGATTAAGCCCAATGAATTTCCGCAATGGCAACGCTCGCTCGCCGAGTTCACAATTACGCTCTCCAGCCGCGATGGCGAAGTCGACCGGGGCGGCGGCCAAAATGTGCTCGGTTCCCCGCTCCTCGCCTTTCGCCACCTTGCCGCGCTGTTGGCGCAGGACAAGTTTAATCCACCGTTAGCCCCGGGCGAGATCGTGACCACCGGGACATTGACGCGCGCCCACCCGATAGCGCCCGGTCAGACCTGGACCACCGCCGTCTCGGGAATCGCACTTGAGGATATCTCGCTGACACTCTGCTGACACTTTGCCGCCGCGCGAGTAACATCGCGCCGTAGCAAGGTGCGGTCATGCTCAAAGCGGTTCGAACGGCATTTGCGCTCATTGCATTCCTTTTCGCCTTGCCCGCGCAAGCCAGCGAGGCGGTCGACCTTTTGCTCGTCCTTGCAGCCGATGTCTCCCGTAGCGTCGATCAAGCCAAATTCCAACTCCAGCGCGAAGGCTACGCCGCCGCGCTGTCTAACCCGCATGTTCTCGAAGCAATCCGCTCCGGCCGCAACAAGCGCATTGCGATCTGCCTTGTGGAATGGTCCGGCGCGCATTCGCAAAAGCTTTTGATCGACTGGACCGTGATCGGCGACGCGGACGCGGCGCGGCGTTTCGGAGACCACTTGATCGAGCTGCCACGCACCTTCGCCGATCGAACATCGATTAGCGCCGCCATCGATTTCTCGCTGGCGCTATTCGAGCACGCGCCCTATCAGTCAGCGCGGCGCACGATCGACGTATCCGGCGATGGGACAAACAACATGGGCCGCGACGTCGCGAGGGCGCGCGACGAAGCCGTCGCCAATGGCGTCACCATCAACGGTCTCGTGATTTTGAGCGCGCAGCCGTTGCCCTGGAATCCCGAACACACCAATCCACCCGGGGGATTGGACAAATATTATCGCGACAACGTCATTGGCGGGCCGGGTTCCTTCGTCATGGTCGCACAGGATTTCGCATCCTTCGGCCGCGCGCTGATCGGCAAATTGATCGCCGAGATCGCACAGGCGCCGCATCCGCGACTGGCCGCCGTGCCGGCAGCCGCCCGGTAACAAGTCCTGCGACGGCATGGCGCAGGGGGCGCGCGCAACGGCTCCGCCGCCAAGCGCAACATCGGCAAAAATGGATTTGCGCCGCCCGATCAGCGCTTAACGCTGCAGATTTAATTCGTTCTAGGCTGCGCTAATCTAGAATCGTTCTAAGATATTGATTTATAACAAGAAATTTTGTTGACCCACATCAACGCAAGCCTCTAGAAATGCCCACTAATGATAATCACAACGCCACGCATTCGCAGCTGGCGCGCCTTTCGCTGCAACAGATCGGGCCTTGAACCCCTTCGATAGGAGCAGACCTCAATGACATTGCAAAAATTGCGCACGCTTGCGCGCCTCACGCTGGCCGGCGCCATCATCGCGGCGGCGACGCCGGTCTTCGCCCAGTCCGGCGACGTCAACGTCTATACCTATCGCGAAGCCAAGCTCATCCAGCCGCTGTTCGAGGCCTTCACCAAGGACACCGGCATCAAGGTCAATGTGATCTCGGCGAGCTCCGGCCTCGAGCAGCGCATCAGGGCCGAAGGCGCCAACAGTCCGGCGGATGTGCTGCTCAGCGTCGACATCGGCCGCCTGGAAGAAGCCGTGAAGGCGGGCATCACCCAGCCGATCGTGTCGAGCGCGCTCGACAAAGTCGTGTCCCCGCAATATCGCGATCCCGAAGGCCACTGGTACGGAATCTCCATCCGCGCGCGCGTCGTGTATGCGTCGTGGGTTCGCGTCAAGCAGTACGCCATCACCTACGAGGAACTCGCCGTTCCGAAGTGGAAGGGAAAAATCTGCATCCGCTCCGGCCAGTATTTCTATAACAACGCGCTGTTCGCCGCCGTCATCGCCAGGTACGGGGAAGCC
>JACQTM010000127.1 GCA_016210825.1 Hyphomicrobiales bacterium | reverse complement strand
GCGTGTAATGATCGCGCTCACGCAAAAAGGCGTCGCGCGCGAAGACGCCTACAAACTCGTGCAGCGTAACGCCACGAAGGTGTGGGAGGGCAATGGCGATTTCCTCACGCTTCTCAAAGCCGACAAGGACGTGTGCGCGAAACTATCGGACACCGAGATCGAGGCGAATTTCGACCTCGGTTATCACTTCAAGCACGTCGAGACGATTTTCAAGCGCGTGTTCGGCTAGCCTCTCGGTGGACTTTGGCAACTGAGATGTGCTTGCCGGCAGCAATACCGGCAACAAAGCGATCCCTTTGTCACCAATCGCGAGCCGTAGCACCGTTACTTACGCTCTGAAATGGCCGCTTCGTGGCGCCAAGCAGACCTTACGCGGGGGCGCCCTTGACGCCGGCAATGACCCCGAACGGACATTCGTCCACGAGCTGATTGAGAATCAATATGAACTTAATCGCCATAATCGTTGCGTAAATGCCGGCGACACAGTGAGACCCGGCGGCAACGCCGGGACATTTTTCATTCGGCCACGTCAGTTGGCTGGCTTTACGCTTTTAGTGCCAACGATCATGGGATCGGGCACTTCGTAGCAGTAGCTGGTTTCTTGTTGGCCCGAGCCGTTACGACGGCATCCCGAGCCAACCTCAGCGCTCGCAATCGCGCCGTTTTTGCACGCACTGCGACACTATCTGCATTGTATTCCGCCATAGCCTTCCGGTTCTCCAGAAGCTGCGTTTCCTTCTTCTTGAAACTTGCTTCGGCCCGATCCCGTGCCTGTTGAGAATTCATTTTGTTAACTCCTTTTATTGGGAATACCGATCCGATGACGCGCTGCCAGCCGGTCGCCTTGACCTAATGCTTTGAAACAAGATCGTAGGCGCGTTGAAAATGGGGCACGATGTGTTGCAAGGCGCGATCGCAAGCTTCACCGTCCGAGCGGCCAGCATCGAAACGGCAAACGGTCCAGGTGGCTGCCACACCATTATTGAAGACCGGAACAACGACAACCGCCAATGCCCGTTCACAGCCCGGAAAGCCTTGCAGATCGGCGATGATGAGCCGCTCGATCTCTTCCTTCGTCATCGGCAGTCTGTTCATGTCGATAAACTCGCAAACCGGGATTTCCTCTAGTGCGCGTCATCTTTGTATTTGTGCAGAAAGCGGGCAATCTTTCCGCGCAGAGCGGGCGTATGCAATAGATCGCCCATTGATCCGGCGGTGTCGAAGAGTTCCCGTCGTAATTTCCTAGGCAGCGCGTTCCACTGCATGATGACCGCAGCTCCGAGATAGCGAAGAATACGTTCCTCTTCCTTAGCGGCAGTCTCACCGTCGCCCTGATCGTTGTCGGGCGCGCGCACAGCTTTATCGAAATTGTCAGCCAGCCATTCTTCGTTGTTCGCGAGCTCGGTGAAACATCGTTCCAATTCCTGAAATTCTCGAACTTCGTGAGGCAGGTCCGTTGTTTTGACCAACTTTCCGTATTCGGTTGCTTTTGCGCGATATTGCGTAGGTATGAACATATTTGTGCATTTTCTGTCGGGAGGAGGCGGAACCACAATGACCGGTCGCGGTCATGCGTGCCTTAATTTCTAATTATTTGCCGCCTGTAGAACATAAATGGATACGATTGAGCTAAATTGCGAGGGGTGCGCTTGCGCAAACAAGATTAGTATTTATCTTCTACATATAGTTTGAATGATGAACATTCAGATTATTTTTCATCCATATTTTGGAGTTTTCTCATGACAAATGCAGCTTCCAACGCGGCGCCGGCTACTGCCGCCGAGACCAAGCAGATCATTCTCAAGGAAATTGGCGCGAAGTGGGGTAAGTTTTCCGAACAGGATTTGTCCTCGCTTAAGGGCAAGGACGATCTCGTCACCCAAGTCGCCTCCAAATACAGCCTCGACAAGGTCCAGGCCCAACGCGATGTCGATGCGTTGATGAAGGGCCGCAGCTTGTAAGGCGCGTTACTGCCGAACGATACCGAGGCCGCCCGAGGGCGGCCTCGGTGTGCCTTATCTCTTGGGCGAATCCGTACATGGAACGCCATACGTGACCGATCGAACGATTGAACTTGACCGACACCGCGGCATGGCAGCTCAGAAAGCCACCGGGATCCGCCGCCTTGTTGCCGAAGTCGCGGCCAAGGAAGCCGCGCTACGGCAGCGGCAAGACGAATTGGAAATGCAGCTCGTCGCCGCACCGGCCTTGAATTGGCACGCCGCCGCCGAGAAGGTTCGTTATCTGCTTACGCTCTTTGCCACAACTCCCGCCGCGCAGGACCCGCGCCGACAAAAGCTAATCGCGGCGGCGCTTGACGACTTAACTCGACTCTCCGCCGATACGCCCGATGAGCCATGAGATCGCAACAATTTCTGAGTTGAGCACTATGGCACTGAACTTTCCCAATTCGAGCCGCAGTTATGATGCGACGCGACGATCTGTTCGATTTTGGGGATATGAAAGTGCAATGGAATTTCCGTTCTTCATGACTGAGGATGCCCTCAAACGCGTTCAACCGGATATGCGGTTCGATGAGGCTGGTTTTCTTGGCGCCTTCGACCGGAACCGCGACGCCATCCACAGGATTGCAGCCAAAGTCTACGCTCGCGGGCGCAGAGGCTCTTACGATCTGATCGCAGGTGATTTTTGAACTCTTGCCGGATACAAATGCTGCTAGAGGGCACTTACGAAATACGCTTGCTGATGTTTACTTGAACTCGGGGAAAGGCTGTCCAATGCAAATTTACGTGTTTAAATCCGACTCTAGTTCCCGCTTGTGCGCGTTTGCCGGGGATCCGTCAGGAAGCAAATTACCCGAAAAGCATGGCCCCTGGAGTGCGACGGGCTCGATCAAACCGGATCAACATCCGCCCCACCTTTTCTCCAGAGCAAAAATTGAACAAGCCATCAAACTTATCGGCTTTCAACTGTGGCGCGTCAAAACAAGTGTCGAGCCGTAGCCGCATACTCAAATAGGATTTATGAACATGACCCGAGGAAAGTATTTCCCGGCTATTCACGGCGAACATTGGATTTATGCCCTTGCCGGGGTGATCGCGATTTTTTGGTTGGTGGTGTTCATTATTTGAATCTGATTGCTACCCCAATATAATTATGAGCAGTCACGCTCCCGCGTTATCGGAAGATTTAAGTCACTCAAGGGATTGTTTACTTTTGGAACATCTTAGACGTCGAGTTTCAGCCAATGATTATTTGCTAGTCAGATATCAGCGGACTCTCGTCCCTCAGGTCGATCAACTAAAGCGGCACAATTTCAAATTAGTTGCTTGAGCATTGGCGACCATGGGCGGGACGTCATCGTTAAAGCGTGAAATCGATCACCGACTTAATGTCGCCCGGACGATGATCGAGCGCATCTTGCCAATTCGCGAGCGGCACACGGCGCGTGATCAGGCGTGAAAGCCACTTGCTGTCTGCCCTGATCAGCGCCTCGGCGGCCATTTGATAATGCCCGCGGTTGGCGTTGACCGTGCCGAATACGGCCTCGTTGCCGAGCACCATCTTGCGGTTCAAGCCGCCGATATCGATCTCGGCTTTGTGCCCGGGCGCGGTGACGCTGGTCAAACAAACGATGCCGTCGGGCGCCGTGAGGCCGAGCACGTCGCGCACCACCTGCCATGACCCGGTACATTCGATAACGATGTCAGGAGCCAAATCGGCAAGCTCGCCGACCGGGATTGCATGATGCTTCGCGCCGAGATCGGCGATCAACGCAGACTTCGGTCCGCTCTTGTGCCGGTCGAGCACGTGGACTTCGAGCCGGCGCTGCATCCCCATCATGGCCGCGAGCAGCCCGATCGGCCCGGTGCCCGTCACCAGCACCTTGCGCGGCAGCCATGATGGCGATCGCCGGCCAATCCGTTCGATGTGATCCCATGCCTTGGCGACGATGCTCGCCGGCTCGAGCAGTATGCCAAGTGCGCCGAGCGCCGGATCGACGCGGATTGCGAAATCCGGCTCGAGCCGGAACCGTTCGGCGCCAAAACCATGCAATTCCTTAATCCCGCGTTCGGTATAGCGGCCGTTACGGCACATATCCCAATTGCCCGAGGCGCAGGCTGGGCATGGCACCGGGTCGGGCCGGCGCACGATGCCGACGACTCGATCGCCGGGTTTGAAGCCGCTGCCGCGCGGCGCTTCCTCGACCTCGCCAAAAGATTCGTGGCCGAGGATCAGCCGCTCCTCACCGGGAGGTGCTGCGCCGTATTCGCCAGCGATGATTTCACGGTCGGTGCCGCAAACCCCGAGCGCAAGCGCGCGTACCAGCAGCGCGCCTTGTTCGGGCGGCGGCTCCGGCACCTCGTCAAGGCGAGCGGAATTGGCGACCCCTGGCAACACCGTCAAAGCGTGCATGAAAGCACCCCGCTCCGCGCGACTACGATCCTGTGGAACGTTCAGACTGTTGGCGGGTTCCATGCCAGGAAAGGGCGCGCCGGAAGCGCGCCGCTGTCATGGAGGGAACACGATGGACGTCATCGGACGCATGCGCTGGTCGATCGCGGAAGGCTACATCCCGTCGCAAAGCTGTTCTTCCGACCGTACGCTGGAGTCGCACGAGACCGCCTGCATCCTCAACGCTTGTGAGAAGGACGCGCATGTCGAGGTGATGATTTTCTTCGCCAATCGCGATCCGGTCGGTCCCTATCGGGTGACGGTGCCGGCGCAGCGGACGCTGCATCTGCGTTTCAACGATCTCAAGGATCCGCAGACGATCCCGCGCGATACGGACTATTCCTCCGTATTTAAATCGGATGTGCCCATCGTGATCCAGCACACACGGCTCGATTCCCGCCGTGCGGAAATCGCACTGCTATCGACGACGGCCTATTCGGAAAATTGATCACGGCCCGCGGCAGACGTGGATGGTTAAATGCCGGAGACGAAGATGAGCCCGTCCTGGCTAACCGCGAACCGGCCGGTGACCCTACTTTGCATTGTTCCATTGGCGAGCGCGACTTCAGCGGCGAAAGCGCAAATATAGCCCGGCTTTTCCGTATCACGCGCGCAATCGAACTTGCGGAACGTATTGACGGCAAACTGGTCCATGCCGCGATCGCGGATCTTCGCCACGGCATCCGCGCCGCCGCTTTCCTCGGCGAATTCAAGCGCGTTGCGTACCTGCAAGGCGAGCGCGCCCTCGAAGGCGCTGCGCATATCGCGCTCGCTCGGCTCATCGCTATAAGTACCGAGCACAACGCCGACGGCGACCAGGGGCACGACCAAAGCTCGCATCATGGCCTCGTAAATCCATAAAGGGACCCACGATGACCATATACGAAGGCATTTGCGGTCCCGTTTTGCGGATCACGCAAATTTTAATCAATTTGCCGTTGCCGCGGTGCGGGTCAGTCCACCCTCCCCTCATCGCGATACATGACCTTGTGGCGCGTTTCGCGCACCCATTCGTCGATCTGCTCGATGGTCATGTAATTCTTCATGTCGAAGCGGTCGATGTTCATAATCTGCGGCAGCGTCTTCTTCCAGCGTTTGTAGGGGGGCTTTGCCGGAATGCCGAACAGCATAATGTCGATGATCGCAAGATCGTCAGGCACGCCGAGCAGGGGTTTGAGCGTCTTTTGCGCGTCCTCTTGGCCGATGGCGGTCACCCACCAGACCTGATAGCCGAGCGCCGCGGCGGCGAGATGTGCCGACATGGTGGCGGCGGCGACGCTTTGCAGCAGGATGCGTTCGGCATTGGCCTGGTATTGCCTGTCGAGGTCGGAGCCGTCGAGCAGCACCGGGAAGGCGCGCACGAAACGGAAATCGGCGGCGATGACGACAAAGCCCGGCGCGGTCTCGAGGCCGCGGTAATTCGGCGTCGGAAATTTCATCTTCATCTTGGCGCGCTTGGTGGCCTCGGCGACGAAATAGTCGGCAATTTTTTTCTTTGCCGCCGGATCGGTGACGACGATGAAATGCCACGGCTGCGCATTGGCGCCGGACGGGGCGTGACGCGCGGCCTCAAGCACCATTTCGATATGCTCGCGCGGCACGGCGATGTCCGGCCGAAACGCCCGGCTGGTCAGCCGTCCGCGGACCACATCCATCAACGCCTCATAGCGCGCGACATTCGGCGTGAATGTGGGGTTGATCTCGTTCATGGCGGCCTCCCCGGAAGCTTTGGCGTCAAGTCCTGCGCTCGATGGTGCGGATATTGATCTCCGACGTCAACGTGCGGTGGACCGGACATTTATCGGCGATTTCCAGCAGCTTTGCGCGTTGCTCACCGTCGAGATTGCCCGCGAACGTGATCTCGCGCTCGATACGGTCCACCATACCCTCCTTGGTTTCGCATTCGGCGCAGTCGGCGGCGTGGACGCGCGCATGCCGCAGCCGCACCGACGTCTTCTCCAATGGCAAGTTTTTACGCTCGGCGTAGAGCCGCACGGTCATCGAGGTGCAGGCGCCAAGCCCGGCGAGCAGTAAATCGTAAGGCCCAAGCCCGCTATCGAGCCCGCCGACCGCAACCGGTTCGTCGGCGAGCAGCCGGTGATGCCCAACGAGAACCTCCTGCTGGAACTTGCCGGCGCGGGTTTCATGCACGAGCACCGTACCGGCCTCGGGCGCAGCCACGTTCGCCGCTTCCGATTGCGGCGGCATGTCGAGATAACGCTCGGCCCAGGCAGAAATAACATTGGCGACATATGCAGCGTCACTCTTTTGCGTGAGCAGGTGGTTGGCGCCGGCGAGCGAGACGAAACTTTTTGGGTGCTTGGCCGCAGCGAAAATTGCCCCGGCATTGTCGATGCTCACGGTGTCGTCGATTGGCGAATGAAAAACGAGCAGCGCCTTGCGCAGATGTTTGATTTTTTCGGCAAGCCTTTGCTCGGCGGCGTCGTCGAGGAATTCACGGCGGATGCGGAACGCGCGGCCGGCGAGCGCGACCTCGACTTCGCCCTTGTCGCGGATCGCGGCGACATGGTCCTTGAACAGTCCGGTAACGTGGGCGGGATCCGACGGCGCCGCGATCGTCACCACCGCACGGGCTTCCGCGATCTCCGGTCCCGCCGCGAGTACAGCGGCACCACCGAGGCTATGCCCGATCAAGATCATGGGAGCGCGCAACGCAGTGCGCATGTGGTTAGCCGCCGCAACCAGGTCGGTGACGTTCGAGGAGAAGGTGGTATTGGCGAATTCGCCTTCGCTCGCGCCGAGCCCGGTGAAATCGAAGCGCACCACGGCGATCCCGAGCTGCGTCAGCCCCTCGGCGATGCGTTTGGCGGCGTGGACGTTCTTGCCGCAGGTGAAGCAATGGGCGAACAGCGCATAGGCCCGCGGTTCGCCCGCCGGACGATCGAGCAGCGCCGATAACCGCTCGCCCGACGCATTCGGAAAATCGAAACGCTCGGTCGTCATCCCGGGCTCCTCCACATGATATTGCTTGCGGGCTCTAGACCTTCGCGGGTCATCCCGGATACTTCACCAGTCCCACCTTGACCTGTTCCATGCAATAGGAAAGCCCATGGCCAAGATGCCCGCCCCGCGCCTGCGCGATATTCCCGAAGACAAGCTAACGGCGCCGCAGCGCGCTTTGCGCGAGGCTATTCTCGCCGGCCCGCGCAAGATGCCGCAAATCCGCGGGCCCTTCGCCGTGTGGCTGCATGCGCCCGATTTCGGTGAATTGGCGCAACGCCTCGGCGCGCATTGCCGTTATAAAACCGGGCTGGAACCGCGGCTCTCGGAGTTCGCCATTCTCGTAACCGCGCAGCTATGGCGGGCGCAATTTGAATGGTTCGCGCACGCCCCAATCGCAGCCAAGTCCGGAATCAAGCCCAAAACCATTTCCGACCTCCGGGCCGGCCGCGCACCAAAATCGGCGCCAAAGGATGAGCGCGCGATCTACGATTTCGTCAAGGAACTGTACAAGACGCGGCGCGTGAGCACGCGGACCTATGCGCGCGTCCAAACCTTGCTCGGTGATGCAGCGACCGTCGAGCTCGTCGGCCTGCTCGGCTACTACGCCATGGTGGCGATGACGCTGAACGTGTTCTGCGTGCCGCTGCCGCCGGAGGAGAAGGCCGCCTTTCGCGAGTGATCAGTGACCGTGCTGCGTGGCGGGCGCACCGCTCGGCACGCTTCCAAGCCCTTCCACAATAAATTCGAGTTCGATTGTCCCGGCTTTTTCGAACACGAGCGTCCCCTTGACACGCTCATCCTTTTGCAGAGGCTGTTTGAGGTCGAAAAACATGATGTGGAAAGAGCCGGGCTTGAATTCGACAGTCTCACCCGGCTTGATCTCAAGGCCGTCCTTGAGTGGTCGCATCTGCATCACGTCGGCGCTCATTTTCATTTCGTGAAGCTGTAGCCGCCCGGCGAACGCGGCACTGCCGCCGATCAACCGGTCAGGCGCCGGCCCTCTATTGGTGATCTTCAAGTATCCGCCCGCGACTGACGCGCCTTTCGGCGTCGCGCGTACCCATGGATGCACGATTTCTAGGCTGCCGAACTTGTAGTCGTGTGCGCCCGCTTTGCCCGCGGTGAATACGCAGACGCTGGCGGCAATCAAACAAACTTTTAATTGCATTGACGGCTCCATGCCGATGGCGGCACATCCGTCGCCGGAAGCCGCGCGACAAAACATCCATTGTGAATTTTTCAGAATTGTCACGCGCTCGGCGGCGCCCGC
>JACQTM010000118.1 GCA_016210825.1 Hyphomicrobiales bacterium | reverse complement strand
TTCCAGGATCGGGTCGAGCACGGCATAGGGCGGCAGCGAATCCTCGTCTTTCTGGTTCTCGCGCAATTCCGCGGTGGGTGCGCGCGTAATGATATTTTCCGGGATCACGTGTCCCGTCGGACCTAATGCCAAATCGGGCTTCCACGAATTGCGCAATCGCGCCAGCCGATAAACCTCGGTTTTGTAAAGGTCTTTGACCGGGTTGAAACCGCCATTCATGTCGCCGTAGAGCGTCGCGTAACCGACGGACATCTCCGACTTGTTGCCGGTCGTTACCACCATCAGCCCGAACTTGTTGGAGATTGCCATGAGAATCGCGCCGCGGGCACGCGCCTGTAAATTCTCCTCGGTGACGTCGCGTACCTTACCGACGAAAAGCGGTTTGAGTGTCGCTTCAAGACCGCTGATCGCGCTTTCGATCGGTACGATGTCATATTGCACCTTCAATGCACGCGCGACCTGCGCGGCATCGTCAAGCGATTCCCGGGAGGTGAAGCGGTAAGGCAGCATTACGCAGCGCACGCGCTCAGGCCCGAGCGCATCGACGGCAAAGACTGCGGTCAGCGCAGAATCGACACCGCCGGAAAGGCCGAGCACCACGCCGCGAAAGCCGTTTTTATCGACGTAGTCGCGAAGCCCCAGCACACACGCCATATAGTCGGCCTGATTGTCATGAACGAGCGGCGCGCGCGGCGCCTCGATGCAGCGCCAGGTCGCGTCCTCGCGTTGCCAGCATGTGGTGACCACCTCCTCGCGGAACGCGGCGAGCTGAAACGCCACCGAGCGGTCGGCATGCAGCGCGAACGAGGCGCCATCGAACACAAGCTCATCCTGGCCACCGATTTGATTAACATAGATCAGCGGTAAAGCGTGCTCGGTGACCCGGGCGACGGCGATGTTGAGGCGGACATCGTCCTTTTCGCGCCAATAGGGCGAGCCGTTTGGCACGATGAGGATTTCGGCGCCGGTCTCGGCGAGACATTCGACGATATCCTGGCCCCAAATGTCTTCGCAGATCGGTATACCAAGCCGTAACCCGCGAAAATTAACCGGCCCGGGCAGCGGCCCCGTCGCGAAAACGCGCTTTTCGTCGAACACACCGTAATTCGGCAGGTCGACCTTGTAACGCAACGCTGCAATTCGGCCGCCATCGAGCAATGCGAGCGCGTTATAGAGTTTGCCGGCATCGAGCCAGGGCGTGCCGACGAGAAGTGCCGGGCCGCCGTCGGCGGTTTCCCGTGCGAGCGCTTCGATCGCCTCCCGGCAAGCGGCCTGAAAGGCCGGTTTGAGGACAAGATCCTCCGGCGGATAACCGGCGATGAACAATTCGGGAAAAACGACGAGATCGGCACCGTCCCGCGCCGCCTGCGCCCGGGCGCGGCGAGCCTTCTGCGCGTTGCCCGCGATATCGCCGACAACTGGATTGAGCTGGGCGATCGCGATCGCAAGGCGGTCGGTGGGGCGGCTGCTCATGACCGCATGGTCTAGCGCGCCGGGCCGGTGCGCTGCAATGCGCGGGGAGAATGGCTATCGTTACACCCGGATTGAGCGGTCAAAATTGGGAGCCGGTTGGATACGGCCCGAACTTGAAAGCGCCCTGCACGAAGACGCCCATGTTCTCGGTCTTCCAGTGCACGGGCTGCGGAAATGCGGTCGTACCGACCACATGATTTTCGAAATGCGTATCGCCTTTGGTCTGTATCCGCCAATAACGGCCACCGATCCCAATAGTGATGTTCTTGCTCACATCGTAAGACAAGGCCGCCTCGATCTGATAGCCGTGCCCTTTCCCGTCTTCGGGGATTGATCCAGTGAAATCGCCGACATCGGTGCCGATCCGCAGCCAATGGCTATCGGCGCCGCCCAATCTGACGTATGGCAGATATGCCGCATCGGCGGACAACTTCCAGCGATCGGATAATCGCAATTCGACGTCGCCGCCGACACGCAGCGCGTGCCAGCGGTTGGCCTGAGTAATGACGATGGTCGAATAGGATATACCGCCCGCGCACACTGACGGATTTGTCGCGATCTGCGTGCAGCCAAATGCACTCACCTTCTCGTCCAGAAAATGATATCCCGCAAAGACACCAAGCCGCGCATTGGGCGTGCGAAACAGATTAAGTCCGGCATCGAACGTCAGATAAGCGAGATGGCCGTTCTTTTGGTCGCTCAATGTGCTCGAATACGGCGATATTACGGGCGGAAAGTCTTCGTCGTTCAGGCCGCCGCCGGCAACAATTCCGAGACCAGCATAGCCCTTGAGGAAAAATCCGCCGGTGAAATCGGTGCGGCCGAAGATTTCGCCGGAATGGCCATTGAAATCATCGTAGGTCAGTCGCGATACGAGGAACGCCCCTGTTGTGTTAAAGAGATCCTTGGCGGTGGTGCCCCAGCTGTACCAGTAGCGCAGTCCGAACTCGCCGTCGTATGTGGACAACGTGCTCTGCGGCGCGAAATATTGCCACGCCGCCTGCCCCGGAGGAATGTTCGGCCAGCGCGGCCCGTCGGCGGGACCGCGCAACCAATCCGCGGCATTCGCCGTCGTCGCGGCCAAAAGCCATGCCGCCGTCAGAAACAGGGCCGCCAAAATCCTGCGCGCCACGAAATGCCTCCCCTCGTGAGCGCGTAGAATTTGAATCAAATTGCTTTCAAATCGTTGCCATCCGCCGGTGCGTATTTGTCGAACTGCGTCTGAAGCGTTAACGGCGCCATAATTCCGGCGGCCGAGGAGCTATATCAGGCGCGTTCGATTGTTTTGTACCTGCGCGCGAAAACCGTTAACCCTGAATAAGGCGCTCGCCCAACGCATAGAGCCAGACAAGCCCGGCCAATACGATCGTTATCCCGACGGCGGCCGATGCCATATCCTTGACGTGCTTTATCAATGGATCGGGCGCGCCCGTGATGCGGTCGGCGAGCTTTTCGATCGCGGAATTAAGCAGTTCGACGACGAGAACAAGCAGCACCGCGACAATAAGCAAGAGCCGCGTCCAGCCGTCTTTGCCGACGAAGAAAGCAAGCGGGACAGCAAGCGCGAGTGCAACCAGCTCCTGGCGAAATGCCGCTTCGCTGCGCATGGCCGCGAGAAGGCCATTGAAGGAATTCACCGTGGCACGAAGAATCTGCTGCACGATCAACCTCCACGATCCCCTCGCTGCTTGCTCCTTAGCATCCGACCGCCCAGTAATGAAGAAGCCCCGGCTACACCGCCGGGCCTACAAACAAAGAACCAGGAACGCCGGTGTTGGATAGTAATCAGCGTTCGGCGGTACGAATGCCGGCAGGGCCACCGTTGACCTTGATCGCACCGCTCATCTTCAGCGCCTTACCATCGAAGCTGAGCACCTGCAGCTCCTTTTCGATCATGCATTGGACGACAAGGGTCTTGTTGTCCTTGCTCCAGACGGCCCCCTGGCACCATCGACCGACCTTGGCTTCAGCGACTGGCGTCAACTTCGTGCCGTTGATGCTGAAGATTTTGACCAGTCCGTGGTCATTAAACGCAGGGTGTGCCTTGGGCCGCTGTGATCCATTCATGATAGTGACAGCCACATAGGCGCCGTCGCCCGACATTCCGACGCCTTCGGGCGTCTGGCCGACGGAAATCGTATCGACCACCCGCGGCGGATTGGATTTCAGATCGACCACGTTGATGACGTCGAGGTCGCCCTGGCCGCCACCCTGATTGCCGAACACCGCGACATCGCCTTTTGAGCTTATTTCAAGGCTGTAGGGTCGATATCCGCCGACCATAAAGCGCTTGGTGTCCTCAACCTTCGTCCCATCGATCGATAGCACCGATACCCTGTGATCCCCGTCGCGGGTGACCAGCGCACGCTTACCGTCCGGCAGGAAAGCGACATGGCTGGGGCCTGATTTGGCGTCACCGAGTTGTATCTTACCGGCGGGCGTTAGCGTCTTGCCGGAAATCGTGAAGACCGAGGCGGATCCTTCCGATCGATTGGCGACGATTGCAAGCGTACCCGCCGGGTTGATTGATACCCCTGCCGCGCCAAGTCCGGCCTCGAGCGTCGCAATCACTGCAGGTGGTTTAGCCTTAAGGTCGATGACACTGAGTTTGTTGTCGGGAACCGCCTTCTTCGGATCCGCAGGGTCGATCTTAGTGGCCGCGGTCACCAACGCGAAACTCTCGTCTCGAGCGATGGCCACGCTTTGCGGCGGGCCAACAACACTGGCCGGCGCCTTGACCTCACCGATAACTTTAGGCGGCGAGGCGCCAAGATCGACGATTGTCACGGTATCGGCTGGCGGATTTTGCACGATGACATTCTTACCGTCTTCATTGACGACCTTGTTGTCATTCGCCGACAGTGCAAGTTGCGCGGCGGCGATAGAAGACAACAAAGGCAGAGCGACGAGCGCAAGCAAGCCCGCGCTTGCGCGCGAAATGCAATGACGCATGGAGTCCTCCCCGCTCGGTAATTTGTTATAGAACTAACGCCAAGTGGGCAGCCGCCCGAGCATGCGGCCGTCGCGGCGATAACTTAACACCGAAATAGGCCCTTTAGTCCCGGGGCCAGGGCGGCAGCCGGTCAGAGGCCGGCGGCCACCGGCATTGGTTTCGACTTCGCGGCGCGTTCTTTCTTGAGGAGTTCAGCGAGCAGAAAAGACAGATCGATCGACTGCTCGGCGTTTAGCCGCGGGTCGCAGAAGGTGTGGTAGCGGTCATTGAGGTCGGCGTCAGTGATAGCGCGCGCGCCGCCGGTGCATTCGGTGACATTTTGACCGGTCATCTCCAGATGCACGCCGCCGGCATAGGTCCCCTCGGCCGCGTGCACGGTGAAGAAGTCGCGTACTTCCTGCAGGATGCGGTCGAAGGGCCGTGTCTTGTAGCCGCTTGCGGATGTGATCGTGTTGCCATGCATCGGATCGCACGACCAAATCACGGTCTTGCCCTCGCGCTTGACCGCGCGAACCAGCGCAGGCAAATGCTCGCCTGCTTTTTCGCTGCCGAAGCGGCCGATCAAGGTGAGACGTCCCGCTTCGTTGTCCGGATTGAGGATCTCGATCAGCCGCAGCAACTCATCGGCCTTCAGCGAGGGGCCGCACTTGAGGCCGATTGGATTCTTGATGCCACGGCA
>JACQTM010000117.1 GCA_016210825.1 Hyphomicrobiales bacterium | reverse complement strand
GATTGCCGCCCACGGTCGCGGCGCTGCGGATGGCTGGGCTCGCGATTACGGCCGCAGCCTGCGCGACGGCGCGGTAAGCCGTGTTGAGTTCCGTGGAAGCAGCGGCTTGCGCAAGCGTCACCGCCGCGCCGATGCGGATGCCCTTATCTGCCGTCGTGATCGCATTCATTTCATTGATGCCGGTCAGATCGATCAGTAGCGGCGGCTTGCCGAGGCCGCGGCGCATGTTGACGATCAGATCGGTGCCGCCCGCGAGGAAACGGCTCGTCTCGTCGCCGTGCTTCGCATCGATCGCCGTCTCCCCGCTCGACACGCGCGCCACGCGAAATTCAGGCAGCGGCAGGGTCATGACGCCGCCTTTCGCATGGCGCCGCGACGCTGCGCGCGGCGGCGTTCGACGAGCGCCTCCATGAGGCGATCCGGCGTCACCGGCAATTCGTCAAGATCGACGCCGATCGCGTTTGCGATCGCGTTGACCAGCGCCGGCGGAAACCCCGCAAGCGCGCCTTCGCTCGCTTCCTTGGCGCCGAACGGCCCGAAAAGATCGTTGCTCTCCACGATAAGAACTTCGAACGGGGGAGATTCCGAAATCGTCGGCACGCGGTATTCGAGCAAACTGGCATGCGCCGGCAGACCATCGAGATAGCGCGTCTCCTCGCTCATCGCCTGGCCCATGCCCATCCACACCGAGCCTTCGATCTGTCCTTCGACGGCGAGCGGATTGATGGCGCGGCCGCAATCGAGCGCCGTCCAGACCTTGTCGACTTTGACGATCCCGGTGTCCTCCGCGACCGTCACCTCCACCACCTGGGCGGCATAGCTGAAGCCCATGGTCGAGCCGACCGCGCCGCCCTTGTGCTTGCCGCCTTGCGCTTCCGGCGGACAGGTGAAAGTGCCTTTCACCGTATGCGCGCCGACATCGACCAGCGCCGCCTTCGCCACCTCGTCGAAGGTGAGGCTTGATTGCGCGCCCGAACCGACCCGAAATGTCTCGCCGGCACATTCGATGTCTTCGGAACGCGCCTCGAGCTTACGCGCCGCGGCCTCGATGAGCATAGCCTTCAGGTTGCGCGCCGCGTCGATCGCAGCATTGCCGACCATGAAGGTTATCCGCGACGAATAGGCGCCGTTGTCCTTCGGTGTCAGCGCGCTGTCGCCCGCGACGACGCGAATGCGATCGAGAGAGACGCCGAGTGTCTCCGCCACCGAAATCGCAACCATCGTGGACGAACCCTGGCCGATATCTGCGGCGCCGGTGAGCGCGGTGATACTGCCGTCGAAATCGAGCTTCAAATGCACGACCGCGTGCGGCTCGCCGGTCCAATGGATCGGCTTGGCGGCGCCGCTGACATAATGCGAGCAGGCCATGCCAAGGCCCTTGCCGGGTCCTAATTTACCTCGACGCTCTTTCCAGCGGCTTGCGCGTTCGACTTTGTCGAGACATTCGGCGAGGCCGTAGCTGTTGATCATTAGATCGTTCATCGTGCGCGTCGGGGCCTGTAGAAGATTGACACGACGCACGGCAAACGGATCGAGCCCAAGCTCGCGCGCCATGCGGTCGAGCAGACATTCGAAGGTATGACGCGTGTCCACGGAACCGTGGCCGCGCATGGCGCCGCATGGCGGCAGGTTGGCGTAGACGCGATAGCCGTCATACTTGATGGCCGGAATGTCGTAGAGGCCCTGCAGCAGTGCCCCCGCATAGAGGATGGTTACGATGCCGTAGCCGGCATAGGCGCCGCCGCGCTGGATCGCCTCGCATTCGCAGGCGGTCAGCCGGCCGTCACGCTTGATGCCGAGCTTCAAGCGGACGTCGGTTTGTGGTCGTGCGCGATGCGTGAGGAAATTTTCCTCGCGCGTCAACTCCATGAGCACCTTGCCGCCCACCGCCTTGGCAAGCAGTGCGGTCACGATCTCGAAATTGAGAACCTCGACGCGCGCGCCGAACCCGCCGACGACGAATGGCTTTATTATGCTAATGCGTGATTCGTCCAGCTCAAGACAGCGCGCAAGCATCAAATGCAGATAATAACCGACCTGCGAAACGCTCTGCATGGTCAGCCGTCCGCTGGCGGGATCGAATTCGGCAAGCGCGGCGTGCGGCTCGATTTGCGCGTGATTGACTTCGGCGCAGTTGATCGTCTCCTCGCGCACTAGATCGGCCTGCGCGAACCCCGCCGCCAAATCGCCGAAGATGTGATGCACCTCGCGCTCGAGATTGCCGGGCTTGTTGTCGTGGAGCAGGACCGCGCCGGGCGCGCGCGCATCAGCGGACGTATAATAGGCGGGAAGCTCGCGAATCTCGCAGTCGATCAAACCGAGGGCGCGCTGCGCAGTCGCGGCATCGATGGCCGCCACCGCCGCAACCGGCTCGCCACGATAGCGCACGCGTCCGCGCGCCATCGGGTATTCGTTCATGGTGACGGGCAGCACGCCGTAGGTGTGCGGGCAGTCGTCACCGGTGACGACGGCGAAGACGCCATCGAGCGCGCGTGCCTTGGAAATATCGAGCTTGAGGATTTCGCCGTGACTCACCGGGCTGCGGAAGATACGCCCGATCAATGCTCCGGCGTGATCGAGATCCGCCGTATAGCGGGCGCGGCCGGTGACCTTGTCGATACCGTCGATCAGGGGGACACGGCGGCGCTCCAGCGTGAGCGTGGAACCACCATTCGCGTTCATGGCACGGCCTCGGCCGCCGCGCGCACGGATTCGATGATTTTGACGTAGCCCGTGCAACGGCAAAGGTTGCCCGACAGGGCATCACGGATTGCGTCGTCGCTGGGATGGGGATTGTGCCGCAGCAAGGCTTCCGCCGACATGATCATTCCCGGCGTGCAGAATCCACATTGCGCGCCCAGCTTCTCATGGAACGCTTGCTGTAACCGATGCAGCCGCCCCTGCTCGGTGAGACCCTCGATCGTCTCCACCGACCGCCCCTCGCAACGCACCGCAAGGGTGATGCAGGACGACATCGGCTGGCCGTCCACGAGAACGGTGCAGGCCCCGCACTCGCCGCCATCGCAGCCTGTCTTCGTCCCGGTCAGCCGGGCGATATTGCGCAAATATTCAATTAAAAGTTGATTATCAGCGACCGCGTCTTCCCGCCATCGCCCATTGAGATTTAGCCGCAAAATTTGCTTTTTCGGCTGCGGATATCCCACCGCCATGGGTAACTCCCAAGCAAAATCGGCCTCAAATTACGGAAAGCAAAGCGATTTTACGGGACTCTGGCCATGACCTAAGTCAAATATTTCATATTTTGGTACGTTTATGCAGGAATGAGCGTTGCATGGATCAACCGGGGATTTTCGAGGGGCCCGCAGAATCTAGTGGAGTCCCACCAGTTCAAATCATCGCTGCCACTCGGTTTCTCGATCGCATTATGGGTTCGCGCAGAATGGCCAAATCGATGACGACCACCTTACGTTCGGTCAAGGAAAGGCTAACCATCCGTCGCGCACGAAGCACGGACACTCCCCACGTGATCGCACTCGATGCGCGTATCACGGGACTTGCGAAGCCGGACTATTGGCAACATGAATTTGCAAGCTACAGCGAACAACCGCCGCAAGAGTGCTTCTTCCTTGTCGCTACCCCGGCCGACCAGCCAGAAGACTCGCGGATCCTCGGCTACATCA
Source organism: Hyphomicrobiales bacterium (assembly GCA_016210825.1). Taxonomy (GTDB): domain Bacteria; phylum Pseudomonadota; class Alphaproteobacteria; order Rhizobiales; family Xanthobacteraceae; genus JACQTM01. The sequence goes on along the minus strand of JACQTM010000117.1, from coordinate 13,454 downwards.
TCGGTGAGATTCGTGCCTGGGAATTTGGTTCTGAACCTTGTGGTTGGGTATTTGCGCTTTCCGTAGAGCCGGACGCTAGACTTCACGGCATCGGTCAAGCGCTGTTTGCGGCGATCTCGGCGAAATTCAAGGAAGCCGGCGTGACTAAAATGCGCACCATGGTCGCGCGTGACAATCGCCTGCACCTGCTGTTCTTTCGCGGCGAAGGCATGATGGCCGGACCCTATATTCAGTTGGAGAAAGAACTTAACTAGCCACGGCTACGGACAACGGACATGCACGGACAAAGCGACAGCGACGAGACGCCATGAAGCTGCAAATCGCAAGTCAACTTGCCATCTTCGCCGTGCTGCAGCTCGCCGCGCGTCCGGACAAGCAGCTTTCCGTTGGTGAGATTGGCGCAATATTCGGTGTCTCCAATCACCACCTTGCCAAGGTCATGCATGTGCTTGGACGCTCGGGCCTTGTGCGTTCCACCCGAGGGGCTGGCGGCGGATATCAATTCAACGGAAATCCGCGGCGTATAACCCTTCTCGATATTGTCGAAATGTTTGAAAATCTCGGAGCGGGAGGCCTCGATGCCGATGGCCCAGCAATAACGACAGGCGAAGCGCGCGCTTTGCATGAGGTATTAAGTGAAATTAACGATATTGCGCGCGCGACACTCGGGTCGATCACGATTGCGACTATGCTCAAACTGGTCGAGCGGCGATCAGATGAGATTGGGCATACGCCAAAACCCGTGGCAATGGTAAAGAGCTAAATTGCTTTAAGAACGACATCGACAGTTACGGTATAGACGGTACGCCGAGCTCGGCGCGCATGCGCGTGACATAAATCAAGGCGCATTGAGGCAATCTCTGCCTTCTCTCATGGCGGTTATTTGACGGATGCCGTTATGGGCACGGATTACAATGCCGCCGTGGATTTCGTCGATCGTAACGTCGATGAGGGCCGTGGCGAAAAGGTTGCCTTCATCGATCCGTCACGCACGATCACTTATCGACAACTGCGCGACGCGGCTTCTCGAGTGGGCTCAGTACTTACGCGTTTCGCGGTAGAGCCCGAAGACCGTGTCGCCATGGTCATGCTTGACACGGTGGATTTTCCCATCGTCTTTTGGGGTACGATCCGGGCGGGCATCATTCCTGTCTTGCTCAATACACGATTGACCGTCGATCAATATCGCTTCGTGTTGGAAGATTCGCGTGCGAAGGTTGCTTTCGTTTCACCCGCGCTATTGCCTGTTGTTGAGGAGGCCGCTAGCGGGCTGACGACGCTTAAGGAAATCATTATCACGGGCGGCGGACTGGATTCGCGGCCCCGCCTCGACACGCTGCTAGCCAACGAAATTACCGCCGAGCCAGCGCGCACTTGCAGCGATGAAGTTGCTTATTGGCTCTATTCCTCAGGCACTACTGGCCCGCCGAAGGGCGTTATGCACGTTCATTCGACACCGATGCAGGCTGCGCGTCTGGCCGGTCAGGATCGTATTGGCATTTGCGCAAACGATCTGGTCTTTTCGGCCGCAAAGCTGTTTTTCTCATACGGTCTCGGCAATGCCATTCTCTGTCCGCAATCCGTTGGCGCGACATCGGTGCTTTATCCAGAACGCCCGACGCCGCAAACAGTTTTCGAGACCTTGCATGCGTATCAGCCGACGATGTTTTATGCGGTGCCGACACTCTATGCCGCGATCCTTGCATCGCCGGACTGTCCATCTGAACGCAATTCCAAGCGGTTGCGATTGTGTTTTTCCGCGGGCGAACCGCTACCGGCGCATATCGGCGAGGAGTGGAAGCGGCGTTATGGGCTCGATATCGTTAATGGCGTCGGCTCGACCGAGATGGGACATTTGTTCCTAACAAACGTTCCCGGCGCCGTCGAATATGGCACATCGGGCGTACCGGTGAATGGCTATGATCTACGACTTGTCGATGAGGCGGGCCACGATGTCGCTGATGGCGACGTTGGCGAATTACTTGTGCGCGGCCCAACCGCTGCCGCCGGATATTGGAACCAACGTGAACGATCACGGCAGACTTTCGAAGGCGAGTGGACGTGTACTGGCGACAAATATGTGCGCCGCCCCGACGGCGTTTATAATTACTGCGGGCGAACCGACGACATGTTCAAGGTTAGCGGCATTTGGGTCTCGCCCTTTGAAGTCGAAACGGCGCTCGTAAGCCATCCGAAGGTACTCGAAGCCGCCGTTGTTCCGACCGAGGATCGCGCTGGACTAGTGAAGCCCAAGGCCTTTGTCGTGCTCAAAGACCACGTCTATGACGGCGCCGGTCGTGCGCTCTATGAGGAGCTCAAAACACACGTTAAGCACAGTATCGGGCCTTGGAAATATCCGCGCTGGATCGAGTTCGTGGACAGTTTGCCGAAAACGGCAACGGGGAAAATTCAGCGCTTCAAGTTGCGTGAATTGGCGCGCCAAGATTTGCGCGTCAACGACGACGGCCCTGCACCATGATCTCAATAGGTTAGCGATGGTCGATCCCGACCGCATCTTGACATAGTTCCGAATAAGTCTATAAATGAATGAACGTTCGGTCATTATATTATGACAATATTCCTTACCGAGGAACAAGAACGAATTCGTGACACGGCGCGGAGCTTCGCCCGCCGCTCCCTTATCCCGCATGCGGCCGAATGGGATCATTCGGCTGCGTTCCCGCGTGAGGCACTCCGCGAACTTGGTCGCCTTGGATTCATGGGAATGACCGTATCGCCGGAATGGGGCGGCGCAGGCCTTGACTATTTGACCTACGCGATTGTCATTGAAGAAATCGCGGCCGGGGATGGCACCGTTTCCACAATTGTGAGTGGACACAATTCAGTCGGCTGCATGCCGCTCATGGAATACGGAACGCCTGACCAAAAGGAACGATTTCTGCGTCCAATGGCGCGCGGTGAAATGCTTTGCGCCTTCGCTCTTACGGAACCGCAAAGCGGTTCCGATGCTGCAGCCATTCGCACACGCGCAGTGCGAAAGCGCGTCTGCTACGTGCTCGAAGGCACCAAAGCCTTTGTGACTTCGGGGAAGAACGCCAACATCGCACTGATTTTTGCTCGTACCGACCCCGATAGGGGTAAGGACGGCATCAGTTGTTTTATCGTCGAAACGAACAGGCCTGGCTATCACATCTCGCGCGTCGAGCGGAAAATGGGTCAAAATGCATCCGACACTTGCGAGATCCGCCTGCACGAGCTGCGTGTTCCTGAGGAAAATAGGCTCGGTGCGGAAGGCCAGGGTTACCGCATCGCGCTCGCCAATCTTGAAGGTGGCCGAATTGGGATTGCCGCACAGGCCGTAGGCATGGCGCGCGCGGCCTACGAGATAGCGCTTGCCTACGCGCAACAAAGAGAGAGCTTCGGCAAGATCATCTACGAGCATCAAGCCGTTGCTTTTCGCCTCGCAGACATGGCTACGGAAATCGAGGCGGCACGCCATCTCCTATATCACGCCGCGGCTTTGCGCAGTGCCGGAAAACCCTGCCTGAAGGAAGCCTCAATGGCCAAGCTGTTCGCCACCGAGATGGCTGAGCGAGTGTGCTCGGATGCGATTCAAACTCTCGGCGGCGCTGGGTACATGACCGAATTCAATGTCGAACGTATCTATCGTGCGGCCCGCGTCACTAAAATCTACGAAGGCACCAACGATGTGCAACGAATGGTTATTTCCCGCGCGTTGGCAGGAAGGTGAGCCATGTTCACCCTCGCTATTGATGACCATGTCGCAACGCTCACACTCGATCGGCCGCCGGTCAATGCGATCAGTGATCAATGGGTCGCGCAATTCGACGCGGCGCTAAATGAGATCATGGAGAGCGCGGATTTGAAGGTGTTGCATATTCGATCCGCCCAAAAAGTGTTTTGCGCCGGTGCGGATCTCGTACAGATAAAAGAGCGGTTTGTCGCCACCGACGGTCCTGATCGCATGTTTTCTTTCGTTGCCGGCATTCAACGGCTCTACGCACGTATCGAACAACTGCCGTTTGTTACACTCGCCGAGATAGGCGGCGCGGCAATGGGCGGTGGGCTCGAACTGGCGCTCGCTTGCGATTTGCGGATCGCCGCGGCGGAGGCGAAAGTTGGCTTGCCGGAAGTGCACCTGGGATTGATCCCTGGCGCCGGCGGAACCCAACGGTTGTCGCGGCTCTGCGGTCGCGCCGTTGCGACGCGAATGATCCTCGGTGCGGAAGTAGTGAATGGCATTACCGCGGCAACCCTTGGCATTGTGCATTGGAGTTTTCCGCGCGCCGAGCTCGCGGCACGCGCAGACGTGATTGTGCGCAGGATCGCGAGCCTGCCTGCGGCCGCGCTTGCCGCGAGTAAATCCTGCATTGCCGCGTCTGCGGAACCCGGTCGGGGGGGATATTTCGACGAGATCGAAGCGACACGTCGTCTACTGACGACTCTGGAAACGCACACGCGCGTGGAAGCTTTTCTCACCGGTCACTTATCATGACGAGAAAGGCCGAGAAGGAGTAAGTACATGGACTTTTTAGGCAAGAAGGTTCTGGTGACCGGCGGTGCTTCAGGCATCGGAAAAGCTACGGTGCTGGAATTTGCTCGCAACGGCGCGCATGTCATTTGCGCCGATGTCAACGGCGCCATGGCGGCAGAGGTAGCCAAGGAAGCAACCACCACCAACCTCTCGGTCGAGGCTGTCACGGTCGATCTCGCCGATCCGCAATCGGCCCGGCGTTGCGCTGCCAATGTGCTCGCCCGCCATGGGCGTATCGACATTTTGGTCAACGCCGCCGGCTTCAACGACATTCAGCCCTATCTTGAAAACGCTCCTGACTACATGGATCGCGTTATCGCCATCAATCTTGGTGGGCCGGTGCATCTGACGCAGGCGTTGCTCCCGCCAATGATCGCGGCTGGAAAAGGTAAAATCGTAAACGTCGCGAGCGACGCCGGCCGCGTTGGGTCGAGCGGCGAGACGGTTTATGCTGCCGCCAAGGGAGGTGTAATCGCTTTCACCAAGTCGCTTGCCCGCGAAGTCGCCCGTTACTCGATAAATGTAAATTGCGTCTGTCCCGGACCAACCGACACACCGATGCTGGCGACGCGGCCCGAAAAACTCCGGGAGGCTTTTATCAAAGCCATTCCATTTCACCGTTTCGCCAAGCCTCAGGAGATCGCCGACGCGATTTTGTTCTTTGCCGGCCCACGATCAAATTTCGTTACCGGCCAGGCGCTGAGCATCAGCGGCGGGTTGACGTTTGCTGGCTGACGGCTTCTTCCCCACTCCAAGCTCCCCTCTTTCAATCTTGCAACAGGCAAATCATGACCGACACCGCCAAGCGCTTTAATCCCGCCCACGTCGATTTTACAAATTTCAGGCCCAAGCACTTCGTCTGGGAACTTTCGGCGAAAGTAGCGACTGTCACGCTCAACCGGCCCGAGCGCAAGAACCCGCTCACGCTCGAAACATATGCCGAGCTTCGCGACACCTTTCGCGATCTTGCCTACGCCAATGGCGTCAAAGCCGTGGTGATCACCGGCGCAGGCGGTAATTTCTGTTCGGGCGGCGACGTGCACGAAATTATCGGACCGCTGGTGGAGATGCAACGCAGGGACGATATGGCGGGCCTGCTCGCCTTCACGCGGATGACCGGCGACCTCGTCAAGGCAATGCGCGCATGCCCGCAGCCTATCGTCGCAGCGATCGACGGCGTTTGCGCAGGTGCCGGCGCTATCCTGGCAATGGCCTCCGATTTGCGTTTCGGCACGGCACGCAGCAAAGTCGCTTTCCTGTTTGTGCGTGTCGGTCTTGCCGGCGCCGACATGGGCGCCTGCAACATGTTGCCGCGCATCGTCGGCAGCGGGCGTGCGGCGGAACTGCTTTATACTGGCCGCTCAATGGATGGCGTGGAATCCGAGCGATGGGGTTTCTTCAACAAGTTGTGCGAACCGAACGCTATACTCGCCGACGCGCAAATGTTGGCGAAGTCGCTCGCCGACGGACCGACATTCGCGCACGCCATGACGAAGAAATGCATCCATCAAGAATGGAATATGGGGATTGACGAGGCGATCGAAGCTGAGGCGCAGGCGCAGGCGATCTGCATGCAAACAAAATACTACGAGCGCGCTTATGTCGCCTTCGTCAGCAAGCAAAAACCTACATTCGAAGGCAACTGAATCGCATTGATTTAAGTTTAAGACTTTAGCGCCTTGAATACGCGCGCGCCCCGCGCCGTCAGCACGGGACCGAGCATCAAGGTTAATCCGCGCCAGACATATTGATCGAGGCTCATGCGTCCGCGGAAATGCCAGGCCTTCAATGCCCAGGCATGTGAGAACATGACGATCTGGTAGGTGAACAGTTCAACATCCACCTTCTCGAACAAACCGGCGCGGATGCAGTCCTGGATGCAGGCGGCGATCAGCCGATTTGTCTCGATTTCTTTTTGCTTGATGATGTTGCGTCTCTCCTTGCGCAACGATTTCGTCTCCCGATAGGCAAGCACGGTCGCCTCGACCTTCTCATCATTGACCGTGCAATAAGCGCGCACAGCGGCACAGAAACGATCGAGTGGCTCTTCAATTCCCTTAAGCGCGGCAGGAATGCCACGCTTGTAGCTTTCCAGCACCTCAATCAGCACGAGGAACAACACATCTTCCTTGTCGGAGACATATTGATATATCAGCCCGATGCTGACGTCGGCGCGCTTGGCGATGTCGCGAATGGTGGTGACATGGTATCCGCGTTTGCCGAACAGTTCGATTGCCGCCTTGATGATTTGGCTGCGCCGCCTTTCAATTAGTTCGGGCACTTCGACTCTACTCTTTATCTTAAAATTCATGACCCGCCTCATCGCAACAGCCGTGATCACGGCCATCTCGATCATGCGTAAAGGATTTCATGCGTTCTGACCATTCCAAAATGATCGATCATTCATTCGCAAAGCGCGCGGTCCATGAGGCGCTGCTCTAAACGCTATCTAATCGATCGCAGCCTCAGTCCAGCTGCCGCCGGCCTTGCCATAATAAAAGCCATTGGAGAATGGCGCCCCAACTTGCATCGCGTCGAGGCGGACGGCGGCCTCTCTCGCATCAATGTGGCGGTCGAGGACAGCGCGAAAAATCGATGCGATCGCCACCATGTCGCAGGTATGCGGCGCCAGGCGAAAGCGCGAAATACCCATCGCCTCCAATTCGGATAGCTCACTTATGAGATTGAGATAATCGTGCGATAGTGTCTGAATTCCATTAATCGCGAGAAATGGCCCGTCATCCAACGTGCGAAGCTCAAGGCCGTCCGGGTCATTCTCGCATACGAACTGACAGCTATCCTTGGTGCGACTATGGGCCCGCGCATGATAGCAGCGCGCAGACAAAGCCAATGGTACCCGGCCGAAGACCTGGACCTCGAATGTAACCCCGAGACTATCCGTATTCGCGCACAACGCGCCCAGCACTGCCGCTGGAATTTCTACTGGCAAACAGAAATTCCGCGCACCGCCGCGGGCAAGGAAAGCAACCGTCCTTTCATTGTATACGTTTATGTAGGGACCAACGTGATGGGGGCGCCCGCGCATATAAAGCAAGGCAGAGCCATCATTGACCTCCACCAGAGATTCCCCGGACGCACAGACGCTCTCGACCATCCTACGGTCATGCTTGAGCATGACCTGCGCCAACGTGGAAAAGACGACCGTTTTTCCAGCTGCGGTCAACCGTTCCGCCACTGTCTCCAGGAGAGGTTCAAAAAATGGGCCGCGCTTTGAACAAATAACCTCACCGAGATAGACCGTCGCCACGGGGGCTTCATCGGCGATACGGAAATAGAAATCGCGCCATCGGTCCGGATTCCAGTTGAACAAGACCGGTCCCAACGTAATCTCGGCCACCTTGCCGCGCACTGCTATCTCCATGCCTTGCTGCGGAAAGCGCCCTCAGTCTGCCGGTGTCCCTCGGTCAGTGCCAGAAGATCCGCTAAACCCGGATCTCGGCCTGCCAATACGCCGTCCACTGCCGTGCGAAACGCGGAAACAACGGATTTCACATAGGCGCGACTGCGTTGCCGGCCTTCGATCTTCAGTGCCGTCACGCCAGCGCGCATCAGGTCGGGCAAAAGGGCCGAGAGGTTGAGGCTGACAGGCTCCTCGAATGCGTAATAGCCCCCGGACTTAACGCCGCATACGTAGCGGCCTTTGCAAATCGTCGGATATCCCGCGAATTCGCCGCAGGCAACACGATCAATCACGACGGCGCCAAGTCGCGTTGTCAGATTTCGATCGGCGTCTTCTACGTAGTGAACGTCCGCAGCCGGTGAGCAGACGCCATCCATATTAGTCGAGACGCCAGTGACGTAATTGGTCAGGCTACAGCGTCCCTCGGCCATCATCCCGATATTTCCAAAGATGAACGCCTCGATTTCGCATGGAATCTGGCGATGGATATCGGCGATCTCGGATACGGTAAGGATTCGCGGTAACACAACGCGCTTAACCCCGAACTCTTGACAATAAAAACGGATCCCTTCCGGCGATGATGCACCGGCTTGAACCGACAAGTGCAACCGAAGATTCGGATATGCGCGCGCCGCATAGTCAGCAACACCTATGTCAGCGACGATGACAGCATCGACACCCATCCGAGCGCCATAATCTACCGCCTCACGCCAAAGATCAAACTTGCCGGCTGATGGAAAGGTATTGACGGCAAGCAGCACCTTCGCCCCGCGCGCATGGGCATATCCGATCGCCTGTTCGAGCTCGGCGGGTGTAAAATTCAAGCCCGGAAAATTACGCGCATTCGTCGCGTTCTGAAATCCGCAATAGACTGCATCGGCGCCGGCATCGATCGCCGCCCGCAATCCTGCCGGCGTTCCGGCAGGGCAAACAAGTTCCGGACGAATATAGCCGGCGTCATCATTCATGGCGGTCTTTCGCTCTAATTGTGCGTAATGCAGAAAGCGCTAGCGCGACCGGCTTGGACAATGGCCCAAACGACGTGACGATATTGTCGATAACGCTGCCGTCGAAATCATCGAGTGCGTTGCGCAGCGCCACTACGGCTTCAGTGTCCCCCGATACGCGCAGATCGCGGGTGAAAAACAGCGCATCACCGTCGAGCGAGCCGTCCACCATCTCAAGCAAGTTGAAGAAAGTTCCTGCGATGCAAGCGTCGTAATACGGATTTTCCTGGCGACGGTAGGCGGTCAAATGCGGCGTTGCCGCATCGGGTATTAAAACAAGCACGAAAGGCAGATCGACCGGATCAATCAAAAACCGTTTACTGAGATGCGGGCCGAGTCGCGCGAAGAGATCGGGGCGGGATCGTGCAACATGCGCTGCTATTCGACTAAAGACAGGCTGTAACAATATGAGCGGCACGGGTGAGAGCAGGATACGGGGGATATTCCATGCCAGTGAATGGACGGACGATCCACGATGCTGGATTTTGGAAAGAATGGCCATGAGGGACGGAAAATCCAAAAGATCATATGACTGATGCTTTTTAGCCCATTCACCGCAATAACCGCTTGATCAGGATCAAGCCGCTACTGCTGCGCCATGCATGAAAATCTTACGCAATCATAGAATTGATCGCCATCAAGACGATTTTACCTCGCTGGGATTTGTAATTCTCGCCACAACCACGGGCTGCTTGGGTTCGCTGCACCACTCAATCGCGAGTGCGCAATCGTGCCAATCCATTTTCGAGCAATCGAGGAATCATCGGCGGCAAGTTCAGCTTGAGTGCATGCTCATGACCGCGCGCCGACATCTTGCGCCAGGTCTTGGCAAGAATGTTCGCCAACTTATTTTCATCCGTCTTGCGCATAAACTCATCGAGATAATGTTCGAGGAAGACGATACATACAACGTCTTCAAGTAATTGTGCCTCTGCATCGACTTTGAGGCGTTCTTTGCGAACCAGAGCACCAACACGGGTAACATCATCAGTTCCATAACCGGCACTGGTCATTAATTCGCCAAGCCGGCGCGCATGAAAATCCTTCAAATCCGAACGCCAATGGAGATAACCGGCGCGCCCGTCAGGATAGCTTTTCCGCGGTGACGTCCAGCGTTCAATATGCTGGCCGCGTGCGGCGATCTGTAGATGCTCGGAAACCTCGGGGGCCATGTGCGACAGAGCGGTGCTCATTCGCCGGCCATAGATTAATTCGGCCGGCTGTCGCTGGCCGTCGGCCAAGATTGTATTGGGGTCGCGCGCATTGGCAGCATCGATTGCTTCGATGGCCGCCGCAAGGCGCGCATTCGTTTGCATCATGGCAAGCATTGTTGCAGCAGGCAGGCCCTAACGCCAGACGTCAAGGCTCGCTGCTGAAAGATTGAGCGGTCACTTCGTTTTGCCATCAGAACCGAATTGCTTGAGATAGGCCCAAAGATTCTTCGCCTCGGTTTCGTTCTTGATGCCGGCGAACACCATCTTCGTCCCAGGAATCTTTGCCCTCGGATCCTTGATATAGTCGAGGAAAGCCGCCTCGCTCCAGACGATGCCCGAATTCTTATTGGCGCCAGAGTAGTTGAAACCTTCAATCGTACCCGTCTTGCGGCCATCGAGGCCGTTTAGTAAAGGACCGACCTTGTTCTTTGCCTTTTCACCGACATCGTGACACGGCATGCATTTCTTAAATGAGGTCGCACCGGCCGCAAGGTCTTGCGCAATTGCCGCTGCGGATGATGCCGACAATGCCACCGTCATGATCAGGAGTCTTTTCATCATCGTGTCCAGTCCTTCTGCTGCGTTATCCATATGGTTCAACTTTGCCAAAATCTCTGTGTTCCGTCCGAACGTTATTGGTCTTACGGATCCAATTTTCTCAGTGCGGATGCAGTCCAAGTTTTTTGTGCAGGCGCACATCGTGGGTCTCGAAGTGACGTAAGAACCAAGCGTCGAGCTTCGCGGATAGCTCGGCGCTGCCACATTCAACGTTGCCCTCGACATCGTCCATGATGTTGCGAATCTCATCGAGCAGGCGTTCGTGATCGGCCTTGTGCTGCGGCAACTGGTCGTAGTGCCGTTCGCGCATGAATCGCTCCTCAAGCGCAAAATGCGCGCTAATCCCCTTGAACAAATCGCCGAAAAATGCGCCGATCGACGACGCGGTGCCTTTTGCCACCACCTCATCGTGCAGCCTATTGATCAATTCAATCAACTCCTTATGCTCGTGATCAATGGCATCGATCCCGATGCTGTATTGATCTTTCCATTGCAATAGTGCCATGACGCCCACTCTATATTGCCGATCGGCGATTTCAGCGGAATACGAACTCGCCTCTATGTGAATTGAAGTCAATGGCAATCATCTGGTCAACGGCAAGCGTAATGCGCCCTTCGCGCAGGTGATCGAAACCGTCAGTTCTCGGCGTGTCGCGCATTCGCACTACAATGTCGTATTCGCCCGCCGGCAACACGAAGCGCTCATAGATGCGCGATGGTCCATCGCCGGCTATACCGGTCGGCGGTAGATTGGCGCGGTAAAGATGGCGTCCGCCGATATCGAGCTCAACGTAGATGGCGCGCCGGCCGCGCGGACATTCCATCACACGCCGCATGTTGGGTGGCAGCTTCGCAACCTCCGCCGGCGACAACCGACGGCATTCCGCGCGCCGATCCGCGCCATGAACTAGGCTTAGTATGACGATGCCGGTACCATTCGGAGTTTGCCGATAGATCGGCCAGTTGGCGAATGCGGCGACGGCACCGAACAGAGCAAGTATAATGATGAATTGGCCAGCGAGACGAAGCATCGGCATTATATTTCGCGCTCCAGTTCGGCGAGTGCGCGCTCATCCGATCGCCGTTCGGACGCGATTGTCGGTGGCAGCGGCGATCGCATTTTTACCCGCGGCAGCGCTGCGAGCTTATTAGCGAAGGCTACGATCTCCACCCTTGTCCGGCGTACGGCGAGTGCGGAGGTCCAGATTGTTGCGATGCGCTCTCGGGGTACGCGGGCCCGCAGGTATGGATCGCGCGTCCCGGCGATGCGCTGCTCGGTCCATTCGGCTCCGAGACGATTAAAGCAGGCGCTTCGCGCGCATCCAGCGATGGCGACGCCGTCGGCGAGGTCGCGACTGAAGACGAAATCGAATAGCGACGGCGGCGCCATGGCGACGCAGGGCATGCGGACCACGCCGTCGAGATGTCTTGCTCCGCCATGCTCACAGGCAAAGATCAGCACCCGGTTCGGCCCGCGCAGAGATTCGGCGGCTTTGACGGTATTTTCCCGCAAGACCTTGAGCGTATAATCGGGAAGATCGATGCCGGTCTTGAGTTCCTCGCTGCGCCGGAACGGCGACGACGACGGACACGCGCCGACGCAAATCCCGCAAGAGACACACAGCGAGGAATTGACCTTGGCTTCAACAGGGAACGGCTCTCCGTCAGTCCGCGGTACCATGCGGATAGCTTCATAGGGACAATCCTCTGCGCACCGTGCGCAACCGTTGCAATGCGCGAGATCGACCACGACGGGTTTTGCCCGCCGCAGCGGCGGCAGCCAGGGCATCAGCCCGATCATCAGCGAGAACGCGCCGAGCAGCGCCCAGACTGCGCCCCTTCCCCAGATGTCGGTGAGCGGATAGAGCGGCAGGTAGAACCAGTCGAGGCCGACTTCGACGGGCGCCTTGGCGAGATCGGCCGGGCCCTGCGATAGCGCCGGCTTCCACAGCGATACCGCGACGAGGGCGATGAGCGACATGACCGCGAGCGCGCGCGGCGGATTCACTTTCGGCCGTGAGATGCGCAAGATGTGCACCCACATGATGAACAACAAGAACAGCGGCACCGCGACATGCATGAAGACCATCAGAGTGAAGAAACGGCTGGTCAATGTGCCGGTGGAGATGAAATTTCGTGCGATCGGCTCGCCGAAGATCGGCAGCCAGTCGAGCAGCTCCGAGGAGACGAGCGCCACGAAATGCGCGAGCTTGTCCCAGACCAGCCAATAGCCGGTGATGCCGGACGCATACAGCAGCCAGATGATCGGCAGGCCGGTGAACCAGGAGAACCAGCGGGTACCGCGATAATGATTGTAGGCGAACTCGCGCAACAGGTGCACGGCGACCATCACCACCATGAGGTCGGAGGCATAGCGGTGCAGGCTGCGCATGACACCGGCATGGTAGCGATGGTCGTGGGTGAGATATTCGACTGATTCGTAGGCGCGCTCGATTCCGGTATCGAAAAAGATGAAGAGATAGATGCCGCTGACGGCGACGATCCAGAAGAAGAAGAAGCCGAGCGCGCCAAGCTGCGCCAACGGATTGAGGGCCGGTCCGAATAGACGCACGAACGGCCGTTCGATCGTCTCGAATCCCCACCGTAATACGCTGCGAACTGCGCCGATCACTCGTGCCTCCGATGAAACCCTTGCCGTCGGCGTAAACGTCCGGATTGCGTCACGCGCCACCAAGGCGGCGCCCGACCTATGCCCTGCGCGTCGTGCGGACCCACTC
>JACQTM010000123.1 GCA_016210825.1 Hyphomicrobiales bacterium | reverse complement strand
GACGTAAGTCTGCTCGATCAGAACGTGTTCGTGGTCGGGTAGCACCGCGCCCGGCGCCATCTTCATCAGCACGGTTGCGAGACCGCTTTTGGGATCGAACAGTAAGGTCTTCGATTCGCCGCCAGGAAACCGCAACTTCTCCCACGGCAGATCGTTCGCGCGCACGACGTGCGAACGCAAATCATCGGCTTGCTGCTTCGATTTCGCGGCAACGGAATTCATGGCGACCTCCCTCGCGGCGAAGGACACGCCGCAATGGCCATGTTAGCCGATCGCGGGCCGACTTGTCCGCTTCCTAGGCCCCTTCCGTATGGATCGGCGGCTGGAAGGCGAGCCCCGTATCCCAGGGGAAATAGATCCAGGTGTCTTGCGACACTTCCGTGATGAAAGTGTCGACCAGCGGCCGGCCCATGGGCTTGGCATAGACAGTGGCGAAATGAGCGGCGGGCAAAAGATCGCGCACGATCCTTGCGGTCTGTCCGGTGTCCACGAGATCATCGACGATAAGCACGCCCTTGCCGCCGGCGCCGCCGAGCGATGCAACGGAAGGCGCAATGCCTTTCAGCAGCTTCAGCACGCTTTGCCGCGTTTCTTTCTCATAACTCGCAACACACACGGTTTCGATGATGCGCAAATTAAGCTCGCGCGCGACGATCGCCGCCGGCACGAGGCCGCCACGCGTTATGCTGACGATGGCCTGGAACGGCCCCGCCCCAGCGAGCCGCCAGGCGAGCGCGCGGGCGTCACGATGGAATTGGTCCCAGGAAACGGGAAATTTCTTTTCTGGTTCCGGCTGAGGTGTTTCGGTCATGCAAAGCCCCTTGCGGCCAAATCGAATTTGGCCGCGTGCGAGGCTTTTATCGCATGTCGAGAACGAAATCGAACCGCGCGGCGATACCCTCACCCAAATTCGCAACGCGCATCAGCAGTTCTTTGCGATAAAGGCCGTCGCGAGCGTTCGTCGGTTCATTGGGGAAATAGAGCTGCGTGGTCAGCACCGGGCGGTTCGCCGCCTGTACCTTCACATGATAATGCCGCGTGCGCCCGGGATAGAGCGCTGGCACGATGGTGCGGAAGCGATAGCGCCCCGCGGCGTCGGAGAATTGATGGCCACGGAAACGAAAGCCTTTGTTATCGTATTCGCCGTCGTCGCCGGCGTGCCACAGATCGACGAGCGCGCCGGAAATGGGACGACAGGCGCGGGTCAACACCAAGCCCGCAAGCTCGAGCGGGCGGCCCTTTATCCCTGGCTCGATGAGGTCGGCGCGTTCGGGAGAGCGTGGTTTGAAGAACGGGCCTTCGGTCTGTTTCACCGTCGGCGCATCGTTGTCCTTGCATTCCGGCGTGGCATTAAGCTCTTGCCCGAATGCCTGGTTGAGATCGCCCAAGCCAAGCGTGACGCCAGCCGCCGCTATCGTGCCGCTGAACAGAAAATCGCGACGGGTCTGTCGATCACGCTTTGTCATTGTCGTCTTCCTTGCATTTCGTTGTGGCTTTCCCGTGGCGGCCGCGCGCCAACAATGTCCGCCAATTCATGATCCGGGCGCGATTTGTCCTAGCGTACGGAACCTGTCCTTCGTGTTCGCGTCCGGTTCGACCACGACGATGCCGCCCTCACCCGGTTGAATGCCCGTGAGTGCAAAGATGTTGGCTCCATGTGTGACAACTACCAAGACGTCCCGTCCTTTCCAGGCGGAAATGACATCGCGCGCGCCCGCGCGCAGCTGTTCGCGTTGATCGCGGAGAACGACGACATTGTTGAATGTAGCAGCCGGTTCGATTGGCCCTAAATCCATCAGTTCCGCCGTCTCCCGGCAACGGCACCATTGCGAGCTTAGGACCTTTCCAATGCGAATACCCTGCGCACGAATTCGTGCACCAAGCGCCCGTGACTGGGCGCGGCCTTCATCGGTTAGGTTGCGTTGCGTCGCGCAATCGTCGAGCCGAAAGCCCGGCGGATCGCCGAAGCCGCCCGGCGTCCGTCCGTGACGAACCAGCGCGACGCTGCCGCCATCCTTGAGTTTTGCCCAAAGCGCGGCGTTATCAGCGGCGTTGGCCGGCGTGGCACAGATAAGTAAAACGACCGGGAGGATAAGCCAGCGCATGAGTTTAAATCTATGCACATTGAAGCTAATCCGCTACCGCAAACGGGTGACGAGCGCGTCAACGCGGCGCAACGCTTCCTAGGGCCGCCTTGATCCGCACCAGCATCGCCTCGACCGCCCGCTTCGCTGCCGTGAGCTTTTGCGGATCGCGCGCACGCACGACGATGTTGGTATTGGGCCCGCGATTTTCGTCCATGAACGGATAGCTGCCGATGATGACGTCCGGATTGGCTTTCGCGATCTGGCCAAGTTCACTGCCGATGTCGCCCTCCCGCGCATCGGCGCGCACGGTCTCAGACAGCATCTTCACGCCGGTTTTCAGTTTCGGCGCTACATCGTCGAGCATCGCCTGCATGATGGACGGCACGCCAGCCATAACGATGACGTTGCCGATCCAGAATCCGGGTGCCGCCGATACCTTATTGTGCACAATGTCAGCCCCCTTCGGAATGCGCGTCATGCGCATTCGCGCCTCGTTCATCTCGGTGCCCATGGCATCGAACCGCGCTTTCATGATGGCGACCGCGCGCGAATCGTAATCGATCGAGACGCCAAAAGCCTTGGCGACGCAATCGGCGGTGATGTCATCGTGGGTCGGACCAATTCCGCCGGTCGTAAAGACGTAGGTGTACCTGTGGCGCAGCGCATTGAGCGCATCGACGATTTCGGTCTCTACGTCGGGCACCACGCGCACCTCGCGCAGATCGATGCCGAGATTGGTGAGATATTCGGCGATGAAGCCGATGTTCTTATCCTTGGTCCGGCCAGAGAGAATTTCATCGCCGATCACCAACACGGCGGCAGTAACGATCGGCGCCGGCGATAGTGCTCCGTTCATGGTCCTCCCTCGCTTGCCTCGGCCACCGCGTAACGCTGCCTATCAGCCGCATGTCGCTTGCCGTGGCAACACGCTATAAGGCCCCGAGAACCGTTTTGCATCAACCGGCAGTACCCCGTATTCGTGCCAGGTCAACCATGCACCAATCCTCACCCAACCCCGTGCCCGCGGCCGGGGCTCCGCTGCGCCCAATTGCCTACGCCCCGGTTACGATTGAAAGCGAAACGACGGCCGGACAAATCCTACGCCTGCGCTCCAGCATTCCTCTCGGACGATATGACCCGAGCCTTGCCAACCTCTTCCGCGCGGCGGTCGAAAGACAACCCGCAAGGGTATTCCTCGCCGAACGTGTCGGCGACGGCTGGCGGACCCTCACCTACGAACAGACGCGCGCGAAAGTGGATGCGATCGCGCAAGAATTGATCGACCGCGGCCTGTCAGCCGAGCGGCCGGTGATGATCCTTTCCGCCAATGCCATCGACCATGCCTTGCTCATGCTCGCCGGATTTTGCACCAGCATTCCGGTTGCGCCGATTTCAGTTGCTTATTCGCTGCAAAGTCAGGATCACTTAAAGCTCAAGCACATTGCCGAATTGCTCACGCCGGGACTCATTTATGTCGCGGACACCGCGCCGTTTGCGAAAGCGCTTGCCGCCATCGCGCTGCCTGATATCGAAATCGTTGCCAGCCGCAACGGCGGCAATATCGCGGGCGTGACTGCGTTCGACGAACTTATCAAAGCCAAACCCGGTCCCGCGCTCGAACGCGCCGTCAGGGCCATCGGTACGGACACAATTGCGAAATTCCTATTCACGTCCGGCTCGACGGGATTGCCCAAAGGCGTCGTCAACACCCACGGCATGCTTGCGGCAAACCAACAGCAGCTCGCGCAAATTTGGCCGTTCGTCGCCGACGACGCACTGGTGCTTGTGGATTGGCTGCCGTGGAACCACACCTTCGGCGCCAACCACAATTTCAATCTGGTGCTCCGCCACGCCGGGACGCTCTACATCGATGGCGGACGTCCCCTGCCGACCATGATCGGGGAGACCGTACGCAACCTGACCGAAGTCTCTCCGACCATCTATTTCAACGTGCCCGCGGGCTATGCGGGACTTTTGCCACATCTGGAAAACAATGAGGCCTTCGCGCGCGCGTTCTTCAAGAAGCTTCGTTTAATCTTCTACGCAGGCGCGGCACTGCCGCAGGATTTATGGACGCGATTGGAAAGCGTGTCCGTCCGCATAACTGGCGAACGCGTCCCGATGACGTCTTCCTGGGGCTCGACCGAGACGGCGCCACTCGCCACCGCCGCACATTTTATCATCGATCGCGCCGGCGTGATCGGCGTTCCTGTTCCCGGCGTCGAGCTAAAACTCGTGCCTTCGGGTACCAAGATGGAGGTGCGCGTTAGCGGACCAAACGTGACGGGCGGATATTGGAAGCGCCCCGATCTCACGCGAGCGGCGTTCGACAATGAAGGATTCTACCGCATTGGGGACGCCGTCCGCCTCGCCGACCCGGACGATCCGGCCAAGGGCATCGTCTTCGACGGCCGCATCGCGGAAGATTTCAAATTGACCACGGGAACCTGGGTCGCCGTCGGTTCGTTGCGCGTCGGGGTGCTTGCCGCGGCGTCGCCCGCCTTGCAGGACGCCGTTATCGCCGGCGAGAATTGTGAGTTCATCGTCATGCTCGCGTGGCTCAATCTGGCTGGATGCCAGAAGATCGTCGGCGACAGCGCGCCCACAACGCTACCCGAGCTCGCCCGTCATCCGGCCGTCCGTGATCATGTGCGCGGGGCAATCGCTAATTGGAACACCGCGCATCCCGGTTCCTCCGAGCGGATCGCGCGGGTGATGCTGTTGCCCGATGCGCCGTCGATCGACGCCAACGAGATCACCGATAAGGGCTACATCAATCAGCGCCTGGCGCTTGAACAGCGCTACGCGGAGGTCGAACGGCTGTTCGCTGCCAAGCCCGATGCGGACGTCATCGATTTCGGCAAGCCCGCCTAGGGCATAGGTCATCCGCCGCCTTGGGCATCAACGGGCGCCTAAACTCTAGGCAACCTAAGGCTGCCGTATCCATCATAGCCGGTCGCCACTCGCCCCTTCGTTGGCGCGAAGCTTGCAGCTAACATTCAAGTCGCGCGGGATTCCGCGCACCAGTGCGGCGGGGGGACTGCCGATGGTGTCTGCGTTCGATGAAATGCGGGGGACGGACGGCCAAGTTCGGCCCGCCTACCGCGAGCTCTCGGCCTGGCTTGCCGGCGTCAAGCCCGACGTTCTCGATTACCGCCGGCGCGAAGCCGATATTCTCTTTCGCCGCATCGGAATCACCTTCGCCGTTTACGGCGAGACCGAGGCGCAGGAACGCCTGATCCCCTTCGACGTGCTGCCGCGCATCCTTTCGGCCGCCGAGTGGCAGACCATTCAAAATGGACTGAAGCAGCGCGTGCGCGCGCTCAATCACTATCTGGCGGACATCTATGGGCGGCGCGAAATCCTGCGTGCCGCCGTCATCCCCGAAGACCTCGTCTTCCGCAATCCCGTCTTCCGCCCCGAGATGAACGGACAGAAGGTGCCGCACAATATTTATGTGCACATCGCCGGTATCGATGTCGTGCGCGTCGACGCCGATACCTTCTACGTCCTCGAAGACAACGCGCGTACGCCGTCGGGTGTCTCCTACATGCTGGAGAACCGCGAAATCATGCTGCGGCTGTTCCCGGAACTGTTCTCTCGACACCGCATCGCGCCGGTGGAGAATTATCCCGACGAGCTGCTCGCTACGCTGCAATCGGTCGCACCCGATCGCGCGTCTGGCGAGCCGAATGTCGTACTGCTCACGCCTGGTGTTTATAACTCCGCCTATTACGAGCATTCCTTCCTCGCCGACAAGCTCGGCGTCGAACTGGTCGAGGGCCGCGATCTCCTGGTCAAGGACCAGATCGTCTATATGCGCACAACACATGGATTGCAGCGCGTGGACGTGATCTACCGCCGCATCGACGATGATTTTCTCGACCCGCTCGCATTCCGCCCGGATTCCGCACTCGGCGTTCCCGGCCTGATGTCGGCCTACCAAGCCGGCAACGTCACGCTTGCCAACGCCGTCGGCACCGGCATCGCCGACGACAAGGCCGTGTACAGCTACATGCCAAAGATCGTGGAGTTTTATCTCGGAGAGAAACCGATCCTGAAAAATGTGCCTACTTGGTGTTGCCGCGAACCTGATGATCTTGCTTTTGTACTCGATCACCTCGAGGAACTCGTGGTCAAGGAAGTTCACGGATCTGGCGGCTACGGCATGCTGATCGGGCCTATGGCGGATAAGGCGACAATCGCGACGTTCCGCGCCAAGTTGAAAACTTCCCCGCGCGGCTTCATCGCGCAACCGACGCTCGCGCTCTCCACCTGTCCAACTTGCGTCGATGCCGGCGTCGCGCCGCGCCACGTGGATTTACGGCCCTTCGTGCTAACCGGACGCGACCAGGTGCGCATCGTGCCTGGCGGGTTGACGCGCGTCGCCCTCAAGGAGGGCTCTCTGGTCGTCAATTCGAGCCAAGGCGGCGGCACCAAGGACACCTGGGTGTTGGACGGATGATGGAGCGAAGCGCGAGCCGCACACTCCGTCACCTCTCCCCGCGTGCGGGGAGAGGGTTGGGGTGAGGGGGCGCTTCCAAGTGCGTTGATTGGCTGATACGTCCCCTCACCCGGCGCGCCAACGCGCGCCGATCTCTCCCCGCACGCGGGGAGAGGGAGTCGCACAGTGCGCGGAGATAGCGCGCAATGCTCTCACGCACCGCCGATAACCTTTTCTGGCTCGCCCGCTACGTCGAGCGCGCGGAATATCTTGCACGCATTCTCGAAGCGACACAGCGGCTTACTGCAATGCCGCTCGCCTATATCGGCACAACCAACGAATGGGCATCGGCGGTAGCAACGGCGGGCTGCGCTAATGCCTTCTTTGAGGCATATGAGGAAGCGAACGAAGAGACGGTCACCGAATTTCTTGCCTTCTCCACTGCGAACCCATCATCGATCCGCTCCTGCTTCGAGGTCGCGCGCGCCAACGCGCGCGCGGTGCGCACTGCATTGACCGGCGAAATGTGGGATGCAATCAACGGCACGTGGCTGGAATTGCAGCGCTATGGCAACGGTCCAAATTCACGCGAGGAATTCGGCCGTTTCTTGCGTTGGGTGCAGGAATCTTCGTTGCGTTATGATGGATCGGCCTACCGAACGATGTTGCGCAACGATTCGTACTGGTTCTCGCGGCTCGGGGTTTTCCTTGAGCGCGCCGACAACACCGCGCGCATCCTCGACGTCAAGTACCATGTACTGCTGCCGGCGCACGAACCGGTGGGTGGACCGCTCGATTATTTCCAATGGACCTCGATCCTGCGCTCGGTTTCGGCTTTGACCGCATATCACTGGGTCTATCGCGAGAGCCTCAAGCCTTGGCTGATCGCCGACCTGCTCATCCTCAATAACCAGATGCCGCGTTCGCTTGCGAGCTGCTACGAAAACCTCGTCCGCTATCTCGACCATATTTCCCATTCATATGGCCGCCAGGGCGAGGCGCAGCGTCACGCCCGAACCGTGCAAACGCGGCTGGAGAACAGCCGAATGGACGAGATCTTTCAGCACGGCTTGCACGAATTTATCGGCGAGTTTGTCGCTGACAACAATCGCCTCGGCGCCGAGATCACCCAGCAGTATCTGGCGTGAGCGGGCAAATGCTGAAATCCATGGACAATTGCGCCGCGACCGCGATGATAGTCACCATTGCGCCCACAAGCGCCACTGAACCGAAATGCGAATCCGTATCGCGCACGATACCGTCTATCGCTACGAGATCGCGCCCAAGGGCGTGATCCAGACGCTGCGTTTGACCCCGCGCAACCACGAAGGCCAATATGTTGCGCAGTGGCGCATCGACGTATCCGCTGACTGCATGCTCAACCAGCTGGAAGACGCATTCGGCAACGTCACGCATTCCTTCACCGCCGACGGTCCGTTCAACGAGCTCGTCGTCCATGTCGAGGGAATTGTCGAGACACAGGATACCAACGGTGTCGTACGCGGCGCGGTCGAGCGCTTCCCCCCGAGTATGTTTTTGCGTGAAACGGACCTTACCCGTCTCGATCCCGCGATTTCGCAATTCGCGCAAAGCGCACGCTCGGCGTCCGGACCCGACACATTGGCGCTGATGCACGATATGCTTGAGCGCCTTCATCGCGAGATCGTTTTTGACACCGATCCAACCCACACCGCGACCACGGCCGCCGAGGCCTTCGCACTCAAACGCGGGGTATGCCAGGACATCACCCATATCTTCATCGCAGTCGTGCGCAGCCTCGAAATCCCCGCGCGCTATGTAGGCGGCTATTTCCGCCGTGCCGATGGGGTCGTGGACCAGGAGGCTGGGCACGCCTGGGCCGAGGTCCATATTCCGGATCTTGGCTGGGTCGCCTTCGATCCCACCAACGGCATTTGCACCACCGACGCCCATGTGCGCGTCGCGATTGGCCTTGACTACCTCGGCGCGGCGCCCGTGCGCGGTACCCGTTATGGCGGCACCAGTGAAACGCTAGCGGTAAAGGTTCATGTCGACCAGGCATCGCGACAGATACAGAGCTGAAACGCGCACCGTCGCTCTTGCCCTGCGCTGACAAAAAGACGAAAAATCCAACGGCGACGACGCGGACCAAAACCGGTTGGGGAGGCTCATGGCATGACTTATTGCTGCGGAATATTAGTGCATGAAGGCCTGGTCATGATTGCCGACACACGAACGAATGCCGGGCTCGACAACATTTCGACCTTCCGTAAACTGCATTTTTTTCGTGAACCCGGCGAGCGCATCATGGCGCTCGCCTCCTCCGGAAATCTTTCGCTCAGCCAGACTGTCGTCAGCACGCTGATGGAAGGCATTCCCAACCCGGAAACCGGCGATATCGAGACGCTGGCCAACGCGCCAACCATGTTTCAGGCGGCGCAGCGCGTCGGCCGCGTGGTGCGCACCCTGCACGATCGCGAGGCCGCGGCGCTCGAATCCAATGAGATCAAATTTGATGTGCTGTTCCTCTTCGGCGGGCAGATCAAAGGCGATCGGCTGCGGCTGTTCATGATCTATCCGGCCGGTAATTTCATCGAATGCACGACCGATACGCCCTACCTCCAGATTGGCGAGCATAAATACGGCAAGCCGATTCTCGATCGCGCCATTACCCACAACATCGATCTTTACGACGCACTCAAGATTGGACTGATCTCCATGGATTCCACTATGCGGTCGAATCTCGGTGTCGGCATGCCGATCGACATGGTCGTGGTTCGGCGCGATATCTGCGATCCGGAGCTCACCTTCCGGATCGAGCCTGGCGATCCATATTTCCACGATCTTCGTGAGCGCTGGTCCGCGGCTTTGCGCGCCGCGCATATCGCCATCCCGCGCCCGCCATATGGAAGGACTGGTTAATATTTAGGCTTTGGATTCACCGACCATTAACGTCGTGGCTTAAATTCCGCGCCACAATTTTTCATCATCTGGCAAAACGCGCCTTTACTGGCCACCCGCAAGCGATTTGCAAGCTTTCTGACCTAGTTTGCGGCCACGAAAACCACACGTGGGGGAAGCGTTTAGTGGCCAACGCGTTCAGGCGATTTTTCCAAGAACGCAGACTCACGCCATGGCGGCGGGCACGACTGAGCATCGTGCTGCCGATCAGCGCGATCGTTGCCGTTGCGATCGTCTGCATCATCGCGGCGGCGCTGACCTCGGCGCAACGCGCCGATGAGGTCGCGCTCAACCATGAAAAACGCCTTTTTGCGAAATCGATCACCAATCACGGCGAGCGCGTGTTGCGCGAGCTTGAAAGCATCGCAGTATCCGAACGCGCGGTGCGCAGTATTCGACTAAGTTTCGATTCCGTCGCGGTCCACCAGCGCATTGGGCTGTGGCTAAAGACTTTCTTCGACCACGATTTCGTCTTCGTGGCGGATTCTTCCGGTGGCCTGGTCTATGCCCTGCTCGGCCGCAACAGCGTCGATCCGTCCTGGTTCAACTCCGTTCTGCCCGACCTCAAGCCGGTCCTTGATTACACACGCACGGGTAAGCTGCCGGCTAACGCCGCACCGGTCGCACAAACAAAATCCGCGGCATCGAGCGGATCGGGACCGCGGCTACGCTCGGCACTGGTGCAGAAATTCATGGATCGCCCCGCCGTCGTCGCGGCGGCAATGATCGTTCCGTTCGAAAGTGACACACAAGAGCAAGATACGCACACAGCACCGACGGTCATTTCCGTCAAATTCATTGACGACGAGGTGCTTGGCGAGATTGCATTTCGTCTGCAGCTTGCAAATCTACGACAGGTTGCCGCCCAGCCGACCGGAAAGGACGACTTCTCATTTGATATCTTCGATTATCAGGGGCACCCGATTGTGCGATTTGCATGGACGCCGAAACGGCCCGGCGCTGAGATTGTGCAAAGCGTCACCCCCTTCATCGCAATCGCGCTCGCGGGTTTTGCGCTGCTTGCGGCTTTAATTTTTGGATATATGCGGCGCAGCGCGGAGACAATCGCGGCGGGTGAAAAGCGGCTTCGCTATCTCGCCCTGCACGACCCGCTTTGCGGGCTGCCCAACCGTAACCTATTCGGCGAGCGGCTCGAAAACGCCATTGGCGAGGTACACCGTGACGGTGGAACGGCTGCGGTATTTTACATCGATCTTGACCACTTCAAGGACGTCAACGATACGCTCGGTCACCACATCGGCGACGAGCTGATCAGAAATGTGACGTTACGGTTGACGAGCGCGCTACGCGAGGATGATATCGTCGCGCGACTGGGCGGTGACGAGTTTGCCGTCCTTACACACACGTCGCCGGATCAGGCACATCTCAACACGATTGCCAACCGCATCATCGCCACTCTGTGTGCGCCTTACAGCATCAGCGATCATACAATCGTGATTGGCGCCAGTATCGGCATCGCCGTGATCGACAGTCGCGCGGGCGTCGCCGCCGACATCATGCGCTATGCCGACATGGCGCTTTACCGAGCTAAAAACGAGGGGCGCAACCGCGCCTGCATCTACGATGCGGCAATGGACGCCGACCTGTCGCACCGCAAGCTCCTGGAGAATGACCTTCGCGAGGCGATTGAAAATGACGAGCTGCGTTTGCTGTATCAGCCCATCGTCAACGCCAGCGGCGAAAAGACGATCGGCATTGAGGCGCTGGCGCGCTGGTATCACCCAGTACATGGTGATATCCCGCCCGCCGACTTTATCCCGATCGCCGAGCACAGTGGGCTTATTATTCAACTCGGCGATTGGGTTTTGCGTCGTGCCTGTCTCGATGGCGATGCATGGCCGGGTTTGACGATTGCGGTCAACGTCTCGCCGCTGCAATTCCGCCGTGCGGACTTTGTCGATGTCGTCGAGCGCATCCTTTCCGAAACCGAATTCAATCCGACGCGGCTCGAACTTGAATTGACGGAAAGCACTCTGCTCGGCAACGTTGACAGCGCCGAAAGCGCCATGCACCGCCTGAAGGCGAGCGGCGTGCGGCTCGCACTCGACGATTTTGGCACCGGGTATTCTAGTCTCGCCTATCTTCGGCGCTTCCCATTCGACAAACTTAAGGTCGACCGCAGCTTCGTGCGTTCGGTCGAAAAAGCGGCGGACGCGGCGGCCGTGGTACATGCCATCGTCAGCCTCGGACGCGGTCTCGGTATGAAGGTCACGGCTGAGGGAGTCGAGAATGCCCAGCAGCAACTTTTCCTGCGCGCCGCCGGGGTGCATTTCATGCAAGGCTACCGCTTCGGCATGCCGATGACTGCCGAGGAAATCACCGCGCGCTTGGCTAAGCCCGGCACCTATCGCAGTATCGAGAACGACGCCGCCGCCGCCATCGCCGGCTAAGGCACGGCGCTTATTTCGTCCATTTAAAATCTGCATTGCGAGAGCGCGTTCGAGCCGTCAGGATGCGGCCCGGCGGTGCATGTCCGCGCGTACATTCTATTTTCGGAAGGATCAATCGATGGCTCAGTTGAAGGTGGCATTGGTGACCGGCGCGGGAACAGGCGTCGGCAAGGCGGTCGCGCTCGCGTTAATGAAGGAAGGCTACGCCACAGTGCTTGCCGGACGGCGCAAGGAGATGCTGGAAGCGACCGTGAACGAAGGCAAATCGACCGAGGCGAAGACGCTTATTGTGCCGACCGATGTCACCGATCCGGCCGCGATCAAGGCCCTGTTTGCGAAAGCCAAGGAGACATTCGGCCGGCTGGATGTTCTGTTCAACAATGCCGGCATCGGTGCACCGCCGGTGCCGCTCGAGGACTTGTCATATGAGAAATGGAAGGCGGTGGTGGACACAAACCTGACGGCACCGTTCTTGTGCACGCAGGAAGCAATGAAAATCATGAAGAGCCAGACGCCGCGTGGCGGTCGGATTATAAACAATGGCTCGATATCAGCGCACGCACCGCGGCCATACAGTGTGGCTTATACCTCGACTAAGCATGCCATTACCGGTCTGACAAAATGCACGGCACTCGATGGCCGACAATACGATATCGCCTGCGGGCAGATCGATATCGGCAACGCCGTGACGCCGATGACCGAACGCATGGCCCAGGGTGTCATGCAACCGGACGGCAGTATGAAGCCGGAGCCGCGCATGCCGGCAGAGGATGTCGGCCGCGCCGTCGCCTACATGGCGAGCTTGCCGCTCGATTCCAACGTGTTGTTTATGACGGTGATGGCGACGAAGATGCCCTTCGTCGGCCGCGGCTGATCACGTTTCACCAAACAAAAAATGCCGGCAGAAACTGTCGCCCCTGCCGGCATTTTTAGAACGCACTCAACAGAACGCGAATTACCAGTTCAGCTTTTCCTGGGCTTCGCGGCTGCTCGGGAACTGCTCATGCGCAACAGTGAAGTCGGTCGTGTTGTACACCTTCTTCGGAGCGGCATTGGCGGACGAAACCGCAATGATGGCGGCGACGGCGGCGAGCAGCGAGGTCTTGAGGATCGTCATTGTCGTAGTCTCCTAATTTGTTTTCGGGCTGTTCGTCATGATCAGCCTCGCCCGCATATACGTTTCGATTCGGGAATTGTCTCACACGTCACGATCAATCCGCCGTGTGCGATGATCATCTTCACCTCACGGTCATGTGAGCGCATTGCGATGAACATTTGATGATGTAGTTTCGTCTGCGAAAATGTTGCGCCGTGTTGCGTATTGCGCGAACACCGTCTTCAAAAATATTTTGCGGCGAAACTACGGCAGGATCTGCCATGCTGGAATCGTATGGGAGCAATGCGAGGATATGCGCTTTATTTCAGACGCGTTCTTCGCCGCCCGCCGGCGCGTCGGGCTGATGCAGCGGGTGTTCCCCTGCAAAAGCATCGAGCGCCATGCAAGCGGTGAAAATTCGTTGCGCGATCGGAAATTGCGAAATGTCGCGCGCACCGAATAGTTTGACGCTAGCAAAATGCGCCACAAGACAGATATCGGCGATGGTCGGCGCATCACCAACGCAAAAAATACCGGTGCGCGGATCGCGTAACAATGCTTCCTCAACGGCACGGCTCGCCTCGTCCAGCCAATGCCGCACCCACTCCACCCGCTTTTTCTCCTTAAGTTGAATTTTCTCCTCAAGGAACTTGCGTACCCGCGGCACGATGAACGGGTGCGCATCAACAGCTACCATCTGCGCCAGCGCGCGGGCATGCGCCCGGGCGCGGATATCGGCCGGCAGGAGCGGCGGTTTTGGGTATTCCTCGTCGAGATATTCAAGGATGGCGAGCGATTGCACGAGCGGCGGCCCATCGCCGTCGATCAGGGTCGGCACCACCATCCCTGGATTCAACGCGCGGTATTCCGCCGCGTTTTGATGACCTTTGAGCAAATCAAGTGTCACCTTCTCTGCAGTAATCCCTTTGAGTGCGAGCGCAATTCGCACACGGAACGCAGCCTGCGAGCGCCAGTAGGTATAAAGCTTGGTCGTCACGACCGCGCGCCCGGCGGAACTGCGGTGACGGTGATCTTGGTACCTGCGCGCACCTTCGCCAGAAGCTTCACATCACTCACCGCCTTGGCGAAGATATTGCATGGGCTCGCCAACCGCGTCTCGTTACCTTTACTGATCGGGGTGCGGCCGAAGCCAATGGCAATCGCCGGACCATCCGGCCAATAGGCGATCTCGCCCGGGGTGACCACGGCGCGGGCGTCCTTCTCGCGCGTTACTTTAACGGGCACCTCGAAATAGACCTCTTCACCCCAGGTCAATGCCGAGCCCGTGATCGGTAGCGCGGCGGCGATCGCTTTTGCCGTCGCCGTGTCGAGCAATTCGGCGTCGAGGATGACGCCACCAAAATCGATGCGAATGCGCCTGGTCATTAATCCTGCCCCCAAAGCCACAACCTTGACCCGGCATTTGGTCAGGGCGGCGAAAAAATCGTTCCTTACTTCTTTTGCTGACGATTCAAGAGATGCTTGCCTTGTCTCGCACCCGTGATCGTATCCTTTATGAAGCCCGCGCGGTCTTTTGCGATACGGTCGAGAATGGGTTTGGGGACCGCCGTATTGGGATCATAGGCCGCGCTCCAGCGTATCAGTTCAATCAGCATTGGGGTCAGATCCAGACCCTTCTGCGTGAGCTCATAGACGACCTGCTTACGGTTATCCGGGTCGGGCGATCGCGAAATCAAGCCCTTCTCTTCGAGCTTCTTCAGCCGGACGGTCAGAATATTCGAGGCGATCCGTTCCGGCGATTCCATTAATTGCTTGAAGTGCCGCTTGCCGGCAAACAGCAAGTCACGGATGACAAGGAGTGTCCATCGATCGCCAAAAATACCGAGGCCGTAATCGATCGGACAACCACCCGCCTTCTTCTTCGTGGAAGCGCTCATGTCATGTCAGCCAGTGTCAGCATCACTTGTACAACGCAATAATTATTACTTGCATTCCGCAAGTCATAATCGTAACATGACTTGTTTTTTGCAAGTCAAAGGGAGCAAGCATCATGAAACTGCACAGCGTTGTCGGTTCTCCGAACTGCCGCCGGGTTGAGGCGGTGGCCAATCATCTAGGCCAAAAACTGGACATTGAGTACCACGATTTCTTCGCCGGCGATCTGCGCAAGCCGGAATATCTTGCGCTCAACGCCAACGGGATGGTGCCCTTGCTCGCGGACGGCGCCTTCACGCTGTGGGAATCGAACGCGATCACGCAATATCTCGCCGACAAGGCGGGCAGTGACACGCTATTCCCGCGCGACCCGCAGCGGCGCGCCGACGTCGTGCGCTGGCAGTGCTGGGAATTGTCGCACTTCAATAAAGCCTTCGGCACGCTAGCCTGGGAGACCGTGGCCAAGCCGACTTTCAATCTCGGTCCGACCAACCACGCGCTTGTCGAGATCATGCGAGACAATCTCAAACGTTTCGCCGCCGTACTCGATCGGCATCTCGCTGACCGGGATTATCTCGTCGGCAATGGAATCACGATCGCCGATTATTCGATGATCACGCCAGAAAAGTTCAAGGAAGCAATTCCATTCGACTGGGCGCCCTTTGCCAACGTGAATGCATATTTCGAACGCATGCGCAAAGTCGAGCATTGGACAAGAACCGCACCGGCGAACCCCGCGGAAACTGGTCGAAAGCCGAAAGCAGCGTAACGCGAAAACAGGGTGTCAGTCATGACAATGCGCTTTTTGTTCGCCATTCTTGCTTACATCGTCCCCACGTTTCCATTGGGGTATGTTTGGCATCTGGTCGTCTTCAAGAACTATTATGAGGCGCTCCAGATCTATCGCGATGACATTGTCATTCCCTTCGGTCTGGCATCCATGGCGATCCAAGGCGTCGCGTGGGCGTATATCTATTCCCGTCTTTTCGCGGGAGAGAGCGTCCTGCGCGGCACCTTGAAATTCGCCGCATTAGCGGCTCCACTTGCCTGGAGCTTCCTCGTCCTGGTCATCGCCGCCAAGCATCGCATGGCGTCGGTTCACGGCTTCGTGCTAATCGAAACGGCGTTTACCGCGCTACAGTATCTTGTCGTCAGTCCGCTCATCGCGCTTGCCTTTACACGACGGAGAGGCTGACGGCATGGATTAAAGAATCGATCGGCACGCGATTGGCGCGGATCAACGGCCAATCGATGATTTGGGAGGAGAGCGATGATAAAAAAATCACCCAAACGTCGGTCAGCCAAGGCCTTGCGCCGTTCGCCGGTAAAAGCCAAGGCGAAAGCAAAGACGGCCCGATCGACCGCCAATACGCGCAAACTTGTGGCGGCGAAACCGTCATACACCGTGCGCTTCGCCAATGAGACCACCGCCTATCGTTCGGCGCGCAATACCTTGCTCAAGGCGGAAATCGATTTGCGTCGTCAGATCGAACGCGTCGCCGCGTTGCGCCGCAAGCTGCCACTCGGCGGCGCCGTGCATGAAGATTATATGTTCGACGAAGGCGGACGCGATCTCGCCGATATGCAGACCGTGCGCCAGGTTCGCCTCTCCGAATTGTTCGGCGAAAAATCGACGCTTGTGGCCTACAGCTTCATGTTCGGCCCGAAAATGGCGAACGCATGTCCGAGCTGCACGTGCATTCTCGATAGCTTGAACGGTCAGTCTGGGCATATCGGCCAGCGCGTCGGGTTCGTCGTCATCGCGAAATCGCCAATCGGCCGCATTCGCGAATTCGCACGTTCACGCCGTTGGTCGAGCCTGCGGCTGCTGTCGTCTGTCAATAATACCTACAATCGCGATTATCGCGGCGAGACGGCCGAAGGCTCGCAAATGCCCTCGCTAAACGTGTTTAACCGCCGCAACGGGAAGATTTACCACTTCTTCAATACCGAACTGTTGTTCGGCCCACGCGATAAAGGTCAGGATCACCGCCACGTCGACATGATCTGGCCCTTGTGGAACATTTTCGATTTCACGCCGGAGGGCCGCGGTAGCGACTGGTATCCGAAATTGAGTTACGGGGGTTGATACACTAATACCGTCACCCTGAGAGCCTGCCGTCGGGCTTGATCCGAGGGCGTCCGGCCAACGGGTCCGCGCGAAGCGCGGCCCGATATTAACCTCCGCCGGGCCTCGAAGGGTGAGGGTTGATGCATTGCCCGTCATCCTTCGAGGCTCGTTTCACTCGCACCTCAGGATGACGGATCGGGGGACATTTTGCTGCAATTACAATCTGCCTTGGGCGTCATTGCGCTCATGGCCTTCGCCTGGGCGATAAGCGAGAACCGTAGGCTGGTGTCGTGGCAGCGCGTTGGCGCGAGCCTTGTACTCACGCTTATCCTCGCATTGCTGCTACTGAAAATTCCGCAATTGTCATTTGTTTTTGCGTTCGTTGCCCGTGCGGTCGATGCGATCGCGAGCGCCACGCGCGCTGGCACCGCGTTCGTGTTTGGCTATCTCGGCGGCGCGCCCCTGCCCTTCGAGCCGAAATTCCCCGGCGGGGAATTCGTCCTCGCCTTTCAGGCCTTGCCCATCGTGCTGGTGATGAGCGTGTTGACCACGCTGCTGTTCCATTGGCGCATCCTGCCGCCGATCGTGCGCGGCTTCTCTTACGTGCTCGAACGCACATTGTCCGTGGGTGGCGCCGTTGGGCTGTCTCCCGCGGCCAATATTTTCGTCGGCATGGTGGAGGCGCCACTGTTCATCCGGCCCTATCTTGCCATGCTCTCGCGCGGGGAATTGTTTATCGTCATGACCGGCGGCATGGCCGGCATTGCCGGCACGGTATTTGTGCTCTACGCGACGATCCTCAAACCGGTAGTTCCCGATGTCGCTGGACATCTCTTGATCGCCTCGGTGCTCGGCGCGCCTGCCGCGATCCTGTTCGGCGAATTGATGGTGCCGGAAGGCAAGCGCAGGACGAAAGGCGCGTTGAGGGATCCCGAGCCGGTCGCCGCGAGCACCATGGACGCCATCGTCAAGGGGACGGCGGTCGGCCTCGAACTCCTGCTCAACATCATCGCGATGTTGATCGTCCTCGTCGCGCTGGTGCATCTGACCAACGCGCTGCTGAGCGTGCTGCCCGACATCGCCGGCGCGCCGGTGACGCTGCAACGGCTGCTAGGTACCGTAATGGCGCCGGTAACCTGGCTGATGGGCGTGCCCTGGGATCAGGCTATAACGGCGGGTTCGCTGATGGGGATCAAGACCATCCTCAACGAATTCATCGCTTACGTTGAATTGTCGAAGCTGCCGCCCGACGCGCTCAGCGAACGTTCGCGCCTGATCATGGTCTATGCCATGTGCGGTTTCGCCAATTTCGGTTCCCTCGGCATCATGATCGCCGGTTTGAGCGTCATGGCTCCGGCGCGCCGCGACGAGATTGTTTCGCTTGGCTTAAAGTCGATCGTCTCTGGCACGCTATGCACGTGCCTGCTCGGGGCGATTGTTGGCGTAATAAGCTAGCCAAGCATTAGTCCATCTCGGCAAGACATAGTTCGTCGGCGGCTCGGGCGAGCTTGTCTTGAGGCAAGCGAAATAACCAAACCACCCCACAACCGGTATGATAGGCCCCGGTTTGAAGCCGGGGCCGCTCGGGGGACGCCTATGACATCAAAGATTGAACGTTCGTGGATTGGCGGGCGTCTATATTGTACCACACGGCACGCCGCGGAATGTGATCGAGATTTTGCACAAGGCAACAGTCGATGCGATCAACGACGCCGCGACGCGGACGCGGCTTGCCAACGAAGGCGCGCAGCCGATCGGCAACACGCCGGCGGAGTTCGGTGCTTTCATCGCGGCCGAATCGGTCCGCTGGGCGCAAATTATCCGCAGCGCGAATATCGAAATGAAATGAAGCCGTTTAGTGCAGTCGAAATTCCCCGTTCACCGTGCGCAGCTCGGCCGGCTTGATCAACCGCGAATGCGCCACCGTCACCGAATGCAAGGCGCCTTCCAGTGAGCGCTGCCAAAAGCTCAAGAAGCCGTGCAACTCGGGAAAGTGCGGGCAGAGATCGTAATCCTGCCAGACATAGGTCTGCAGCAGCCAAGGATGATCGGGGCGCCGATAAAGGATCTGGGCGGTGGTGAGCCCGTAACCCTCAAGCTGGCGCCGGAAGTCTCGCGACACGAATTTCTGCGATGCCATGCGAATCCCCATTTGCAGCCCAAAAGCTTTTCGTCCCGATCCGCTGATTGCAAGCCTAAAAGATAAATAAAGTACCTAATATCAAGGCGTTAGCAGCATTAACCGGAATCTGCTGACAGTATCGCCGCTGTTAGCAATCAATATTGACGAGTGCTAATTTTTTCGGGAGAACCCCTTGCAGCGGGGATGGTGGCAACTAAATCGCGCCTGGGGATTCCCCCGCACTACCTAAGTTCTATGAAATTCAACCACTTAAGGAGGACCTCTATGAAGTTTCGTCCGCTTCACGACCGTGTCGTCGTCAGGCGCATTGACGCCGAGGAAAAAACCACCGGCGGCATCATCATTCCGGATACCGCCAAGGAGAAGCCGCAGCAGGGCGAAGTCGTCGCTGTCGGTCCAGGTGGGCGCGACGATCACGGCAAGCTTATCCCGATCGACGTGAAGCCGAAGGACATCATCCTGTTCGGCAAGTGGTCGGGCACCGAGGTCAAGATTGATGGCGTCGAATACCTGATCATGAAGGAAAGCGACATCATGGGCGTGCTCGATCAGGGCGTCGCCAAGAAGAAAGCCGCTTAATTCGATCCTCGTCCTGCGGAGGCCGCACAACGGTCCTCTCGAAGCATGGGGACAATAGTTCGCACTTCTCATCCTTGAAAACGCGCCTTTCAGGCGCGCCTCGGGATAAGGGTCAAAGCCAAAAGAGGTAAATCAAAATGGCAGCTAAAGAAGTCAAATTTTCCGTCGACGCGCGCGACAAGATGCTGCGCGGCATCGACATCCTCGCTAACGCGGTGCGAGTGACGCTGGGCCCGAAGGGCCGTAACGTCGTGCTCGACAAGTCATTCGGCGCGCCGCGCATTACCAAGGACGGCGTAACCGTCGCCAAGGAAATCGAGCTCGAAGACAAATTCGAAAACATGGGCGCACAGATGGTGCGCGAAGTTGCCTCCAAGACGTCCGACGTCGCCGGCGACGGCACCACGACCGCGACCGTGCTTGCGGCAGCGATCGTGAAGGAAGGCGCCAAGGCGGTTGCCGCCGGCATGAATCCGATGGATCTCAAGCGCGGTGTCGATCTCGCCGTCGAAGCCGTCGTGGAACACCTCAAGACCAACTCGAAGAAGGTCACTTCCAACGACGAGATTGCCCAGGTCGGTACAATTTCGGCCAACGGCGATACCGAGATCGGTAAATTCCTCTCCGAGGCGATGAAGCGCGTCGGCAACGAGGGTGTGATCACCGTTGAAGAGGCAAAATCGCTCGAGACCGAACTCGACGTCGTCGAGGGCATGCAGTTCGACCGCGGCTATATCTCGCCCTACTTCATCACCAACGCCGACAAGATGCGCGTTGAGATGGAAGATCCCCACATCCTCGTCTACGAGAAAAAGTTGTCGGGCCTCCAAGAGTTGCTACCGCTCCTCGAAGCGGTGGTGCAAACCGGCAAGCCGCTGCTCATCATCGCGGAAGAGGTCGAGGGCGAAGCACTGGCAACACTCGTCGTCAACAAACTGCG
>JACQTM010000116.1 GCA_016210825.1 Hyphomicrobiales bacterium | reverse complement strand
ATCGTGTGCAGCTGTAGCTCAGTTGGTTAGAGCGCTGGTCTGTGGAACCAGAGGTCGGTGGTTCAAGTCCACCCAGCTGTACCAAATTTCAAGCCAATTTCTGCAGCCTCTCATGCCGCCTTTTGCGCTGCCGTCTTTCTCTGCAACACAAAATCATACCTAACCTCGTAGAATGGCGTGGCAAGTGTCTCGCCAGTTGGGGTTTTGCCGCTCGTTTTTTTAATAAAATCGACGATCAACGGCTCCTTCACGCCATAGACGACGTCGGTGTCGATATATTGATCGCCGCGCTGAAAGAGATGCGTGACGACGCGATGATATCCGGCCGCCTCGATGCAGAAATGAATATGCGCGGGGCGGAAGTGGCTGATGGTGGTGCGCTCCATTAATTCGCCGACCGTGCCATCCATCGGAATCGTGTAGCCGATCGGTGCAACGGTCTGCACCGTGTACGAACCGTCTGGATTGCTGTGGTAGACGCCACGCATCCACGCTTCCTTTTCATCGCGCTGTGCTTCGTAAAGACCCTCGCCGTCGGTTTGCCAGAGATCGAGCCTGGCACCGGCCACTGGCTTGCCATCGAGGTCGCGCACAATACCGGTCACGAAGCAGGGGATGCCCGGGGCGCCCTCGGCCATGTTCTCGCCATCCGCAAATTCCGGAGAACCGGGGATATGGAACGGCCCTTCGACCGTTGTCGGCGTCGCTTTACTTTGCAGGCGATGGTTGATGGCATCGACCAGCATGCTGACGCCGAGTACGTCGGAAGTAAGGATAAATTCTTGGCGTTTCTCGGTGCACATCTTGCCGGTGCGCGTCAGCCAGTCGATGGTGGCGGCCCATTCGGCTTCGGTTGGTTCGATCTCGCGGACAAATACGTGAAGGTTCTTGACCAGTGACGCCATGATCTTACGCAGACGCGGATCGGGAATATGAGTCCAGCGTTCCTTCACGATGTCGGTCAAATTCTGCTCGGTGACATAGGGCATTGCTTCCTCTCGAGTGACTACAAATGGGCGGGCGCGCGACAACGCCCACTTCCGATCGCATCCTAGCGATCCCTTCGGCGCGAATGTAGACGGTACGAGCGGTGCAAGGTCAAGGGTGGCCGGTGCCCATCCAGCGTGGCAGTTTGCCCATCGGTGGGCGGCTTTCGGCGTTTATTGGCGCTCGACGGCCTCGGCTTGCGCCAGCTTCGCTCGCCAATCGCGCTGTCGCAGTATGGACGATATCACGGACAACAGCAGAAGGATGGCGCTCGTGGCTAGCAGGCCAAGTGCGATCGGCCGTTGCTGATAATCGAGGAAGATCATGTAATTTCCGCCTGACATGATCAGCGATTGCCGAAGGCTCATCTCGAAGATCGGGGCAATAACAAGCCCCAGCACCAATGGCGCCGGATCGAAGCCGAATTTTTTCAGCCCATAGCCGACCACGCCCATGATCAGCATGATCCAGACGTCAACGATCGAGTGATTCACCTCATACACGCCGATCACGCAGAACATGATGATGAGCGGATAAAGATAGGCGTAGGGAATTCTCAAGAGGTTCACGAACAGCCCGACCAAGGGCAGGTTGAGCGCGAGCAACATGAGATTTCCGACATACATCGAGGCAACAAAGCCCCAGAACACATTGGGATGGTCGTTGACGAGGGTCGGGCCTGGTGGCACGCCGTGAATCAGAAGCGCGGCCATCAGTACGGCAGTGACCGGTCCTGTCGGTATACCGAGCGCCAACATTGGAACGAATGCTCCCGTGGAAGCGGCGTTGTTGGCGGATTCGGGACCTGCAACACCGGCGACGGCACCCTTGCCGAATTCCTCCGGATGCTTGGAGACACGCCGTTCCACAGCATAAGACAGAAAGCTCGAAATGATATGCGCAGAACCCGGGATGATCCCGACGACGAAACCCAGCACCGAACCGCGCGCGATCGGCATCGCGGACTCGTGCCACTCTTTCCGCGTCGGCAGCAGTTCGCGCAGGCGCGGGCGCGTGACGTCGCCTTTCACCTGGTGACTTGGCGTTGCCAGCAGCTCGCCGAGCCCGAACAGTCCTACAGCAACTGGAACGATGCCGATGCCGTCGCCAAGCTCCGCGATGTTGAAGCTGAAGCGAAAATGTCCGGTCATCACGTCAATGCCGATGGTGCCGAGGAGGAGCCCAAGTGCCGCCATCAGCAAGGTGCGCACCAGCGAGGTCGTCGACATATAGGCAAGAAAGATGAGGCCGAGCGTCAGCAATGCCGTGTATTCCGGCGGACCAAACCGCAGCGCAAAGGCGGCGACTGGCGGCGCAATCAGTGTCAAAACTATTACGCCGAATGTACCGGCGATGAACGAGCCGACTGCGGCAATGCACAACGCCGCGCCCGCACGGCCCTTCTTGGCCATGGCATTGCCGTCGATACAAGTCATCACCGACGCCGCCTCGCCCGGAATACGCAGTAGGATCGAGGTCGTCGAGCCGCCATATTGCGAGCCGTAATAAATGCCCGCCAGCATCACGATCGCCTTCGTGGCGTCGAGGCCGAAAGTTAGCGGCAAAAGGATGCTGATACCGGCGAGCGGACCAATGCCGGGAAGCATTCCTACCAGCGTCCCGACGAGGCAACCGAGGAAGGCGTACCAAAGAACATCAAAGCGCAGGGCTACGGAGAAGCCGAGAAAGAGACTGTCGAAGGTTGCTTCCACGGCCCGCGCTCAGAACCACAGCAGTCCGCGCTCAAGCGGCGACTTGAGAGCCTTACTGAATAGCCAGTAGGCGAAGAGGGTGAGCGCGATGCTGTAAGCGGTAGCGCGCAGAGGGTTTCTACGCTCCACTACGACCAGCAGAGCGAACACGAGAAGTGACATAGTGATCAGGAAGCCAAGCGTCTGATAGAAAACAACCGCAATCGCCGTGATAACGATCACGAGGATCGCGTGCCAACGATCGCTCCAGTCAATCTCCGTGACGGCTTGGCTGGAGCGCGCTCCGCTCATCACTATCACGGCGAACGCCATCATCAGACCGGCCATGAGCTTCGGCATCATTCCGGCGCTTGGCGCCGAGATGGTGCCGAACGGCAAATCGCCGCTGAGAGCGAAAACAGCGACGCCGAGGGCGATGAAGGCGCCCCCGGCGACATGATCGGCTCTGATCATCATGGGCGGCGTTTCCGGCACACTCGCGTGCGCGTGCCGCAAATCATCCCTGTACCTTGCCGATCAATCGAACCGCGTCTTCGACCCGCTTGGCGGACAAGTCCCAGAAGGCCCTGAATTCAGGCTGGTCGAGATAAGCGACATCCTGCCCCAGATTCTTGACGGCCTGCTGGAACTTTGGATCCGCCACGGCCTTCTTGTTCGCCTCGCGCAAGGTGGTGATGATCGGTACCGGTGTTCCCTTGGGCGCGAACATGCCGAGCCACAGATAGAACTCAATGTTATAACCAAGTTCCTTCATGGTGGGCACGTCGGGCACCGCCGGCGCGCGCTGAGCGCCGAAACAGGCAAGCGGCCGCAGTTTACCGGCCTTCATCTGCGCGCTCGAGGCCGCGATCGACGACACGAGCACTTGCGAGTTGTTTCCGAGAATCGCCGTCAGGGCTGGCCCGCCACCCGCGGTCGGCAGATGTTTCATCTGAATGCCCGCGGCTTTCATCAATAACGCCGTTGGCAGGTGAAGCGCGCCGTAAAGTCCTGACGAACTGAAGATCAACTCGTTCGGCCGCTTCTTGGCGTCGTCGACAAACTCTTTCAGTGTCTTGTAGGGTTGCTTATCGTTAACCACCAGCACCATCGGATCGGCGATGAAACGCGAAATCGGAATGAAATCGTCGCGTGTGAACTTGACCGGACGGCCGAATAGCTTGTCGACCTCGGCAAAACCAGAAATCGACATGATGTGCATCAGGAGCGTGTAGCCATCAGGCTTTGCGCTGGCGGCAAACTGCGCGCCGACCTGACCGGCGGCGCCTGCTTTGGTTTCGATCACCACCGGCTGCTTGAGGATCGGCTCGAGCACGGATGCGAGCGGGCGGGCGACCACATCGACCGCACCGCCGGGCGGGAACGGGTTGATGAACGTCACTGGCCGGGTGGGATAAACCTCCTGCGCGAGCGAGGGCCTGATGGCGAGGGCCGCAGCGGCTGCGGCCGAGCCGGCAACGAAGCTTCGTCGGTCCATGAATTCCTCCCTGAAGCAGCCGGCATTCTAGGCGCCGGTGTTTTTTGTAACGCAACGTTACCCACTTGCCGTTTGAGCGTCGAGCGTCAATCGAGGATGGCGACCGCTCGTGTCCAGCCGGCGGAACCACCGCGTACTTTGACAGGAAAACAGCTGATGGTGAAACCCTTGGCCGGAAGCTTCTCCAGGTTATGTAACTTTTCGAGGTGGCAATAACCGATCTCGCGACCGGCCTTGTGGCCTTCCCAAATCAGGCTGGCGTCGCCGGTTTCAGCATATTTCTTCATCGTGTGAACGAATGGCGCGTCCCAGCTCCAGCCGTCAGTGCCAGTAACCCGCACGCCCTGTTTAAGCAGATAAAGCGTTGCTTCGCGGCCAAGCCCGCATCCCCTGGCGACGTAA
Source organism: Hyphomicrobiales bacterium (assembly GCA_016210825.1). Lineage (GTDB taxonomy): Bacteria > Pseudomonadota > Alphaproteobacteria > Rhizobiales > Xanthobacteraceae > JACQTM01. The sequence goes on along the minus strand of JACQTM010000116.1, from coordinate 2,143 downwards.
TTGGGCTGGCCATAGGCTTCACCGGCGGATGTGTTCACGACCACGATTTCAAGGGGCGAAAGTGAATGACCGATGCGGCCGAGTTCCGCCTGCACATCCTTTGCGGTCGCCACATAGCCATCGGGAAAATGCCGGAAGTCGAGCTTAACACCGGGATTGAAGCACCATTCCAGCGGCACCTCATCGATCGTGATCGCGCGCTTGCCGCGATCCATCGTAGAGGCAAAATGGTATGGCGCGTCGAGATGCGTGGTGTTGTGAGTGGAGAGCCTGATCCATTCGATTGCCCAACCTTCGCCGTCCGGCAGATCGCTAGCCTTGAGACCGGGAAAGAATTTGACGACGTCGGGGGCCGTCTGCTTGTGCGTTTGATATTCGATCCGGGGGCCGTATCCCGGCGGATCGGCCACCACTTCATTCTCCAGGGGAACCGAAATATCGATCAATCTCCGGGCCATGCAAATTTCTCCATTGCGGCCGTGCGTGGCAAGGGAACTGGTCAGAAAGCGTGCGCCGCATCTATTGTTATGCCAGCGTCAACATCCGCCTCTGCGGAGGCGGTCATTCCGGAGGACAGTATGCCTGCCTATTGGGTCGCGCGGTCGAAGATCAACGATCCCGTCGAGTACAAGAAATATACTGATCTTATACCGGCCATCCTTGCCAAATACGGCGGTAAGGTCTTGGCGCGCGGCGGCCGCCATCAGATCATGGAAGGTCCCGACAAGTTTCACCGCTTCGTCGTTATCGAATTCCCGACATTTGAACAGGGTGTCGCCTGCTTCACGTCGGATGAATACAACCGTGCGGCTGCATTTCGCCGGGGCGGGGCAGGTGAAGTGGAAACCATCATCGTCGAGGGCGGTGAAGCAACGAAGCGTTAGCGCATTTCATGCGGCGAAATACATCCCAGCGGATCGCATGGATATCCGCGTCGTTTCGCAGTGCACAGCGGCGGGCCACCGCCCAACCGTTAGTCATGCGCCAATATCCCCCCTAGCGCGCGGGAGATAATTGCGAATAACATGCAACAAAACAGCTAAGAACTTGGGAGGAAAGTCATGCTTCAAAATTTGAAATTTCGGTCAATCGCCTGGTTTGCCAAGGCGGCGCTCGCGCTTGTCGCGTGCGTCGTGCTTACGGTTTCGGCGACGGCCCAGACGAAAGAACCGATCAAGATCGGCTTCTCCATGGCGCTGACCGGCCCGCTCTCGCCGAACGGCAAGCAGGCGCTGCTCGGCATGAAGATCTGGGAGGAAGAAATCAACGCCAAGGGCGGCTTGCTCGGCCGTCCGGTCAAGCTCGTCTATTACGACGATCAGACCAATCCTTCGACCGCGCCGGGCATCTACACCAAGCTGCTCGACGTGGACAAGGTCGACCTCGTGCTCGGCCCGTACGCGACCAATATCGCTGCGCCGGCGATGCCAGTGGTCATCAAGAAGGGCAAGGTCTTCATCGTCCTGTTCTGTCTTGATGTGAACAGCGAATTCAACTACTCGAAATTCTTCGCGATGATCCCGACCGGACAGAACACAAAGCCGTCCTTCACCGAGGGATTCTTTGATATCGCTGCCGCGCAAAATCCAAAACCGCAAACAGTGGCGTTGGTTGCGGCCGACGCCGAGTTTTCTCGTAATGCCTGCGAGGGCGCGCGGGTGAACATCAAGAAGCACGGCTTCAAGATCGTCTATGACAAAACTTATCCACCGGCGACCACGGACTTCGCGCCGGTCGTGCGGGCGGTGCAGGCCGCCAATCCCGACATGGTGCTGATTTGCTCCTATCCGCTCGACTCAGTCGGCATGGTGCTCGCCGTCAACGAACTCGGCTACAAGCCGAAGATGATTGGCGGTGCGATGGTTGGCCTGCAGGCAACCGTGTTCAAGTCCAAGCTTGGACCGGCCTTGAACGGTTTCATCAATTATGAAACTTGGGTTCCATCGAAGGAATTGCTGTTGCCCAGCACCGTCGAGTTCCTGAAGAAGTATCAGGCACGCGCTGGTGCGGAAGGCGTCGATCCGCTTGGTTATTATCTCGGCGGGTGGGGTTACGCCTATATTGAGTTGCTTGGCAAAGCCGTCGAGGCGACGAAGAGCCTGGATGATAACAAGATCGCCGACTACCTGCACAAAAACACGGT
>JACQTM010000115.1 GCA_016210825.1 Hyphomicrobiales bacterium | reverse complement strand
CTTATGGGCAACATCGTCGGCTGGCCGATGACCAACGAGGAGATCTTCAGCGCCTTTGGCATTTCGGCGGTGCGGCGGGTGTCGTAGGTGAGGCGAAAGAAAAGCCGCGCACGTCTGTCATGCGCGGATCACGCTCTGCAATGACAAGCACAAAGGTAAACGCCGTACGCGGGTTTGCCCATGAGACGCTAACGCACGCAGCGCAACGATTTCGACCGACGCCGCGTGCCTCAAATTCCCGAAAAGACCTGGACACGAATATTGTCGTTGACGGCACGCACGCCCGGCGTTTCCTCGGCGAGCACACGCACGGCCTTGTGCGCCGTTTCGGTGTCGACAAACCCCCAAAGGTCGACCACACCCTTCTGCACGATGACGTTGATCTGCGAAGGCTGCGACCACGCCTGCGCCCATAACCGGTCCACGATCGATTTGCGTAAGGACTCGTCGTTGACGTTGCGCGCCTGATCGAGGCCGGGCTTGGCGCTGGCAATGGCCTGCATCAGGTTGGCGCGGCTGACGATGCCCACGATCTTGCCGCCGTCGACGATCGGGACGCGCTTAATGTGATTTCGCTCGATCAGATCGGCGATCTCGGCAAGCGAGCTATTGGGCGGCGCCGTGATCACGCGGCGGGTCATGACATCGGCGACTTTTCGTCCGTGGGCTTTGACGAATTCGGCCGCAAGCGTTTCGGATCGGGCGATAAGATCGAGCCAGCGCATGCGCTTATGCTCGGTACCGGCTTCGACGCGGCGCACCAGATCGCCTTCGGAGACAATGCCGGCGAGCTCTCCGGATTTACTGATCACCGGCAGCCCGCTGATACCGCGCTTAAGCATGATCTCGGCGGCAGCCTGTACGGTTGCGTCCGGCGGGACGGTTACGACGTTCGTCGTCATCACATCGCTGGCTTTCATGATACAGCTCCCGATTTCATGGGAAAAATATGATCCCAAAATGAGTGGCCACTATTGATCAGGATCAATGGATCCTGATCCCACGCCGGGGCGTCGATTAAGGGCATAACGATGATCGCCGCCATGGCAAGCGAGGCCGATTTTCCAATCAACGGCTATCCCACGCCTATCGTTCCGGCACTGAAACGTTGACTTCGGCCCCCGCTAGCCCGCCTCATACCTGCCGGGGCTTGGGAGAGTCGGGATGCACATTCTCATTGTGATTGCCGTTGGCCTTATCGCGCTCGGCATCTTTGTCGGCGCCGGCGCTCTCACCGGCAAGACCGCGGGATTAAAAAACGCCGCCGGGATCTTTATCTGGTTCTGGCTGGCGGTGGCCGTGGTCTATGGCGCCTTCGGTGTTTTCCAAGCCGGCATTCCCGTTGTGAACGAGATCGCTGCGTTCATCCCAATCTACGGCGTGCCGGGGTTGGCGGCGTGGTATCTCGCTTACAAGTATGGCGCGGACCGTTGAGTTGGCGGCTTAATGAAGCCGCGGCATTGGCGCCGCGCACCGGAGAAATCATCGAAGGGGAGGGGACATTGATGGCGCGGTAAATGCAAACCCCGGCCGGAGCCGGGGTTTGTGAACATCGTGCATGATGCCCATGTTGATGATCGCTATTGCGGGCTGCCCTGACCGGTGGTTGCCGGAGGAGTCGCCGGGCGGTTCGCTGCCGGGGGAAACGCCGGCCGGTTGGTTTGGCCGGTGGTTATCGGCGGCTTGCTCATTGTGTCTTGGGTCGATTGCGTTCCGTTACGCGCGGTGCTGAACGCGATCAATACAACGATTGCAAGGAATGCCGCGCCCATGACCCAGCCCCATATGGGGCTATAATTCCCGAGTTCGGCCTTGTTGCGCTGCAATTCGTCTATTTCGGGCAGCCGGTTCGGATCTCTGTAATCGCTCATGTTCGCCTCCTTATCGAAAGCTTAATTCAATAACGTGCAAGGCGCGGTCATGGTTCCGGCATGGAAAACATGATTCAGCAATGCGATGCATCTGCTTAGCCAGACATGCCTTGAAGCCATTTCCGGTCGCGATCACACGGATGTGATTCAAGATTCCAGGGCACGACAGCGAAAGCGCGAAATGCGCGACAAATTCCAACTTTCTTGATATGCGCCGGAAAGAACCGGTTACGACGCCTTAACGGTTGCCACATAACTCTTGCTACGGTTGTGTGGCGGGATTTTTCATTCCATGCCGATTGTCAAACGTCGCGGTTGGCTCGACGGCCTGATTATTTTTGTCATCGCCGTGACAGGCCTCTATGGCTCCGCCCGCTTGGCATTGCAGCCGCGCGATCCGGCGGTTGGTGTCGGCGTCATATTCGCACCATGGGTCTCGAGCGAGGCCGCCCTGATACGCGCGGTCGAAGCGGGCGCTCAATTTGTCAGATACGGAGGATTGCCGTTCATCGTGGTGGTTATGCCAGATGTTCCGGATTACCAATCCCGAATTCTTGCATCCGGTGCGCTGTTCGTCGCCGATCCCAGGGCGCTTGCCGCCTGCCTCACCGTTTTTCAATTAAAGTGACGCCATTGACTTATTTTGAGACATTTCAACGCAACGTGGCGCGGGCTTTGATCGCGCTCAGCATTATTCATGTTCCATTCCTGATGCTGATTTGCTGGCTGCGCGGCGACGAAGTGCTCGTGCAGGGATTGATTGCCGTCGCGCTTGCGGCTTTGCCCGCCGCTTTTATGGCACTGAATAGGCCGATCGCGACGATTGCATGTGCGGTCGCCGTCGCGCTGATCGGCCAGACGTCGATGTTCGTTTATGCCATGAGCGGACATCCCTGGCAGGTCGAGATGCATTTTTATTACTTTGCCGTGCTCGCGATGCTGTCCAGTTTTTACAACTGGCGGGTCTTGGTCGTCGGCGCGAGCTTGATCGTCATTCATCATCTCAGCCTCAATGTCTTGCTGCCGAACGCCATATATCCGGGCGGCACCGATTTCATGCGCGTTGCGGTTCACACGCTTGCCGTGGCCATCCAGACGGGGATGTTGATCGGAATTGGCTACGCGATTCCGCAAGCTTTTCGCGAGGTGCAAACGTCGCGCGATGCGGCGGAGAAGGCGGCTTCCGAATTGCAAAGAATTTTTCGCGCGCGTGGCGAGGAGCTGACCGCGACAACAGAGCGGGCGGATAAGACCAGACATCTGCTTGAACGGTTCGAACAGGAAATGGCCGCATCGATCGAGTTACTGCACGACGCCGCATCCGGATTGCAGGTAAATTCGCACGATCTCGGCGCCGCGGCTGCTCGTGCAAGCGCGCAGACGGTGACCGTCGGACTTACCTCCGAAGAAACCGCGCGAAAAGTCAAACTCGCGGCGCACGCCGGCGACGAGCTGGCCCACACCATCACCGAGGTCGGTG
>JACQTM010000007.1 GCA_016210825.1 Hyphomicrobiales bacterium | reverse complement strand
TGGAGATCGAGAATACGGCGCTTGCCGCTCCCGGGTACTATGCGGGGATGGGGTTCGGTGTACCGGCAGGAATCGGCGTTGCGGCGGCGACAGGAAAACGCCCGCTCATTCTGGTTGGTGATGGCGCCTTTCAGATGACCGGGTGGGAATTGGGCAATTGCCGCCGCTACGGCCTCGATCCGATCGTGGTGCTGTTCAATAACGCAAGCTGGGAAATGCTGCGCGTGTTCCAGCCGGAATCGAAATTCAATGATCTCGAGGACTGGCATTTTGCGGCGATTGCTCCCTCGCTCGGCGGATACGGCGAGCGCGTTGCGAGCCGGCACGAGCTCAAAGACGCGCTGGAGCGTGCCGTGGCGCGGCGTGGACAATTTTCATTGGTCGAGGTCATGCTACCGCGCGGGGTGACCTCGCAGACACTGGCGCGCTTTGTCGCCGGTTTCAAATCGGCGCGCGAACGCGCCGCGCGTCAATGAACCGGATCAGTTTTTGACCGACTAAAGCGTGTGCTGGGAAAAAGGATTGCGATCCGGCGCCGGCGGACAGGCGTTAGGCATTGTTGTTTCGCGCGGGGGATCATACGCGCGATTGCGATTCGCCCGTGACGATCACGTCCAAATCGCGCGCACCCCGTCGATGACAAATTGTACCGCCAATGCGGCGAGCAGAACGCCCAGCAGCCGCGAAAGCACCACGTTGCCGGTGATGCCGAGCAGCTTTTCGATCCTGATCGCGAACAGGAATACGATCAGGCAGAAGGCACAGACGACGGCGACGACTGCGAGCAAAATCAGCATCCGTATAAAATCGTTACTGGCACGGCTAGCGAGCAGCAAGGCCGCGGTGATCGCGCCGGGACCCGCCATCAGCGGAATCGCAAGCGGAAACGCTGCGATGTTGCGCACGCGCTCCTCGATCGCTTCCTCCGCCTGCCGCGACTGGCGCTCGATGCGCACGCCGAAAACCATCTCGGAGGCGATCGAAAACAGCAGCAAACCACCCGCGATGCGGAAGGCAGGCAAGCCAATGCCGAGCTTGGCAAGCAGCCAGCTTCCGATCAGTACCGCACCTGCGAGAATGATCGCGGCGATGATACTGGCGCGCAGGGCGACGTGACGGCGCGAGCTAACCGGCAGCCCCTCAGTCACGGCGACGAACGTCGGTGCAAGGCCGATTGGATCGACGACGACGAACATCGTCACCAGTGTCGAGACGAGAAATTCGAGCAGCATGAAAGCGGCGTAGCGGGCGGTGATTGCGAGGTCAACACGCAGTTATTTTGGCCCTCGTGAAGACTCTGTGACGGGCCCGATTTTGCCATGATCGATGCCTTTTAAGATATTGAAAATAAAAGTAAAAATAGCCATTTTCGAATACGTTTTTGTTTGGCGTCGCAGCCGTGAATCAGCTATCAAAAACGCATCAAGAACTGATCTGGATTTAGCCTTTGGCCGACACTGAAAATCCCAATCCGGGGGGTGTTCCACCCTCGGATACGCGTCCTGTTTCGATCGTCGAGGAGATGAAGCGCTCCTACCTCGATTACGCCATGAGCGTGATCGTGGCACGCGCGCTACCCGACGTGCGCGACGGTCTTAAGCCCGTGCATCGCCGCATCCTGCAGTCGATGCACGAGCAGGGTCACACGCCCGACAAGAAATACGTGAAATCCGCCCGCATCGTCGGCGACGTGATGGGCAAATATCACCCGCATGGCGACCAGGCGATCTACGACGCGCTGGTGCGCATGGCGCAGGATTTTTCCATGCGCCTGCCATTGATCGACGGGCAGGGCAATTTCGGTTCGGTGGATGGCGATCCGCCGGCGGCCATGCGTTACACGGAATCGCGGCTCGCCAAGCCCGCAATGGCGCTGCTTGAGGATATCGATAAGGACACTGTCGATTTTCAGTCGAACTATGACGGCAACGAACGGGAGCCAGTTGTTCTTCCGGCGCGCTTCCCCAATCTTTTGGTCAACGGCGCGGGCGGCATCGCGGTTGGCATGGCAACAAATATTCCGCCGCACAATCTCGGCGAGGTGATCGAAGCTTGCGTGGCGCTGATCGAGAATCCCGCGCTTGGAATCGACGACCTGATAGCCATCGTCCCCGGTCCAGATTTTCCAACGGGTGGCACCATTCTCGGACGATCAGGGATTCGCGCCGCCTATACGGACGGGCGCGGCTCCATCGTTATGCGCGGCAAGGTCGAGATCGAAACAATCCGCAAGGAGCGTGAGGCTATCGTCATCTCCGAAATTCCATATCAAGTAAACAAGGCGGCGATGGTCGAACGCATCGCCGAATTGGTGCGTGAGAAAAAGATCGAAGGCGTCGCCGATCTACGCGACGAATCCGACCGCCAGGGCTATCGCGTTGTCGTCGAACTCAAGCGCGAAGCGGTGACCGACGTCGTCCTCAATCAGCTTTACCGTTTCACGCCACTGCAATCGACCTTCGGTGCCAACATGGTGGCGCTCGACGGTGGTCGTCCGTTGGTCATGAATCTCAAGGACCTACTGGCTGCCTTCGTTGCGTTCCGCGAGGAGGTGGTCTCGCGGCGCACCAAGTTTCTTCTCAACAAGGCGCGCGACCGTGCACATGTGCTGGTTGGGTTGGCGATCGCGGTCGCCAATATCGACGAGGTGATCAAGCTGATCCGCGGCGCCAAGGATCCGAATTCCGCGCGCGACGCCTTAATGGCGCGGGATTGGCCGGCCAAGGCCGTGGCGACCATGGTGACACTGATCGACGATCCGCGTCACAAGGTTAGCAGCAAGGGTACCGCGCGGCTTTCAGCCGAACAGGCGCGCGCGATCCTCGATCTACGCCTGCAGCGCCACACGGCGCTCGGCCGCGACGAAATCAGGGAAGAGCTCGACAAACTCGCCGCCGAAATCGCCGACTACCTCGAAATCCTGCGCTCGCGTGCGCGCATCCAGAAAATCGTCAAGGACGAGCTCGCCGCCATCAAGGCGGAATTCGCAACACCTCGCCGCACGGCGATTGCCGAGGAAGAGGGCGAGGTCGAGGAGGAAGACCTCATCCATCGTGAGGATATGGTCATCACCGTGTCGCACCAGGGCTACATCAAGCGCGTGCCGCTCTCGACCTATCGCGCGCAAAAGCGCGGCGGCAAGGGTCGTGCAGGAATGCAGACCCGCGAGGAGGATTTTGTCTCCCGCCTCTTCGTCGCCTCGACGCACGCGCCGGTCCTTTATTTCTCCTCGCGCGGCATGGTTTACAAGGAAAAGGTCTGGCGGCTGCCGGTGGCGGCACCGCAGGCGCGCGGCAAGGCGCTGATCAACATCCTGCCGCTGGATCAGGACGAGCGCATCACCACCATCATGCCGCTACCCGAGGACGAGGCGACCTGGGCGCAGCTCGACGTGATGTTCGCGACCACCAAGGGAACGGTTCGGCGCAACAAGCTCTCCGACTTCGTCGACGTGCGCCGCTCCGGCATTATCGCGATGAAGCTCTCCGACGGCGAGGCGATCGTCGACGTGCAAATCTGCACCGAAGCCAACGACGTGCTGCTGACGGCGGCCGGTGGGCAATGCATTCGTTTCCCGGTGACGGACGTGCGCGTCTTCCAGGGGCGCACGTCGATGGGCGTGCGCGGTATCACGCTATCCTCGGACGATCGCGTTATTTCAATGTCTATTCTGCGCCATGCCGAAGCCACGGCCGACGAACGTATGGCCTATCTTAAACGCGCCAACGCGGTTCGCCGTGGTAACGCCGAGGAAGAGGTGGGGACAGATACGGAGGAAGCCGCCGGCGCGATCGAGCTCGGCGAAAAGCGCTATGTCGAAATGTCGGCGGCGGAGCAATTCGTGCTGACGATCTCGGAAAAGGGCTACGGCAAGCGGTCGAGCTCCTACGAATATCGGACGACCGGCCGTGGCGGCAAAGGCATTGTCGCCATGGCGCTCACCGCCAAGACCGGCCGGGTGGTTGCGTCCTTCCCGGTTGAAGACAGCGACCAGATCATGCTTGTCACCGACGGCGGGCAATTAATCCGCTGTCCGGTCGACGGTATCCGCATTGCAGGGCGATCGACGCAAGGGGTGATCGTGTTCGATACCGCTGAGGACGAGCGCGTGGTATCGGTCGAACATCTGCGCGAGGAAGAAGAGTCCGGTTGAATGTCCATCGAGCTCTACGGCTTATTCGCTGCCGCCTGTATCCTGCTCGTGGCGACGCCCGGGCCCAATGTGGCGCTGATCGTGGGCACCAGCTTGCGTTATGGCGCGCGGCGCGGACTTGCGACCGTTGCCGGCGTCAATTGCGGTCTGATTTTACAGCTTGCCGTTGTCGCCGCGGGCCTGGCCTGGATCGTTGAGCTCTTTGCCCGGCATTTCGACGTGATCCGCTACATTGGCGTTGCGTATCTGGTATTTCTCGGCCTGCAACAATTGCTCGCGCGCGAGGTCGATGGCCCAACTGTGGCACCGCCGATTTCCCGAGAGCGCGCTTTCGCTCGCGGCCTCGCGGTCGCCTTCGCCAATCCGAAGACCCTCGTATTCACCGCAGCCTTCCTGCCGCAATTCTTAAGCGGCGCGGAAGGAAGCCGTTGGGAGCTCTGGGTGTTGGCCGTAACTTATGCATTGATCGGCGCAGTCGGCGACAGCCTTTGGGCGCTGTTTGCTGCCCGTGCCCGCGCAGCAGTCAGCGGACGTGCGCAACGCGTCGCCGACAAGGTTTCGGGCGTGATCTTGCTCGGGGGTGCTGCGGTTCTGCTCGCGGCGCGGCGTTAGTGCGCGCCGGGGAGGACAATCGACACCGTCCGAATATCGCGCGGCTTTCCGCCTGGACAGGCGTCGGGGGAATAAACCCATTCTTGTCCGAAGCAACGCCTGGCGCGCTCCTGGCGTGCGGGCGCGCGCAGCATATCGAGCCGATCACCCTTGAGTTCCGACGTCGGGCGTTCGAATGTCAGGGCGTTTGCATCATCGCCTATGCTGGAGCCAAAGGTGACGGCGCCAGCGATGAGCGCCGAAAGCCCGACCGCAGCGCAAACGCGCATAAATAACTTGCGGTCATCCAACACGTTTCACCCCTTTTGCTGTGTTCGACATCTGAATGATCCAATCACGCTGCAAACGCGCAACGTCACCTAAAGTTCGCGGCAAAAAGAAAAAAATCGGAGACGGATACGCAACGCGCACGTGCGCGTTTCGCGCCACACAATGCGAATATCTGGCCCCCTGCCGGGAACTCAGCGCGCCCCGGCGGCTTGCAGGATCTTTGCGATTTCGGAGTAATTTCGAGTACGCGCAAGCGCGAGCGGCATTGCGCCATTTCGATCGGGAATATTGGGATTGGCACCGGCCGTTTCTAGGGCCTCCACAGTCGAATTGTGATTGCGGCCCCCATCGCCGAGTACGACCGCTTCGATCAACGCGGTCCAGCCCAGATTATTGATGTGGTCGAGCGGAGCTTTGGCTGCGATGAGTATGCGCACGATCTCGGCGTGCCCGAGATGGGCGGCGGCGATCAATGCTGTGCCGTCGTAACGGCTGGTGATGGCGCGGGGATTGCCGCCGCCGTCAAGCGCGATCCGAAGCATTCGCGTGTCGTTGGCGACGGCGGCGATGGTGACAATATCGTAGCGATCAGCGTCGAGTGCGTTGGGATCGGAGCCGAGGCGTATTAAAGCGCGGGCAGCGTCGCCCTGACGCTGAAAGATGGCGACATGGAGCGGCGTACGATTGTTTGCGTCGGTCGCTTCGAGCTTTTCGCCGGCCGCCGCAAGTTTCTCGATCTCGCCGACGTCGCCCCGAGCCGCCGCGCCATGCAGGCCGCGATAGGCGCGCAAGTCCGCCTCGTTTGGCGGTACCTGGGCGAAGAGAGGGTAGGCCGTTGCAACGAGAACCAGGGCAACGAAAATCGATCGCATGGTTGAGGGCTAACACCTCGCTGCCGCCGGTTATTTCAGTTCGGCAGGCGATCCGTGGTTACGATCCGAACCGGCTGCAGCGACGGGACAGTGCCGACACGGGCACGCACGCAGTGCGCCTCATAATAGGGCCAGGCGCGTTGCGCACAGGCCGTGCCCAGCGGGCGGATATCAAGACGGTCGGATTTAGCGATGGGCGCGGGTGCGCTTGCTTCGACCTGCGGGCTCATGCCGGGAAGCAGCATCACGGCCGCGGCAAGGAGGGCGGCACCACCGATTGCTGAGAAGGTCTTGAGCATGACCAGCCCCTGTTCGCGCCTGCGGCCTGTCGGCCGTTCCATAATCTTAGTCGCGGGGTTAACGAAAAAGGTTCAGGGAGCGCGAAAAAGCTTGGAAAATCCGGGCGATATGGTCGACGCCGGAAGCGCCACTCTTGCGGGAGCGCAACCGCCGGGCTAGACCCGCGCTATGCCGCGAGTTGCGCTCTATGCCGGGACTTTTGATCCCGTCACCAACGGCCATATCGATGTCGTGCGCCAGGCCGCCGGCCTTGCCGACAGGCTAGTGCTCGCCGTCGGCGTCCATCCCGGCAAGGCACCTTTGTTTTCAGCAGAAGATCGCATCGCGATGCTGCAGGAGATCTGCGCCGATATTGCTAAGACAACCGCCTGCGAGCTGCGATGCATCACCTTCTCGGATCTTGTCGTCGCAACCGCCAAGCGTGAAGGCGCGACCATGCTCATCCGTGGGCTGCGCGACGCCACCGACTTCGACTACGAAATGCAAATGGCGGGGATGAACGCAACCATGGCACCCGGCATTCAGACCATATTCCTCCCGGCTTCGCCGTCTGTTCGCCCGATCACTGCCACACTCGTGCGTCAAATCGCCGGAATGGGCGGCGATGTGGCTGCCTTCGTGCCGGCGGCGGTTGCCGCGCGGCTCAAGCGAAAATTTGCCGGCAAAGCCGGCTGATCCCGAGGAGATTTCATGCATCGCATAGTTCTCGTGGCCGCGGCGCTGATCTGCGCCGCACCGGCTGTAGCCCAACAGCGTTTGCCGGCTGGGCTCGATCCACAAAATACCGTGCTGCTGGACACCAGCTATGGCCGTGTCGTCATTAAACTGCGCAGCGACCTCGCGCCAAAGCATGCCGAACGAATAAAATTGCTGACGCGGGAGAAGTTTTACGACAATGTCCCATTCCATCGCGTGATCGACGGCTTCATGGCGCAAACCGGCGACGGCGAGCGCGGCAACGGAACCGGCAAATCGAAGTATCCGAACGTGCCCGCGGAATTTTCCAACGTGCCGTTCAAGCGTGGCACCGTCGGAATGGCGCGGGCGTCCGACCCCAACACCGCCAATAGCCAATTTTTCATCATGTTCGCGGAAGGCTCCTTCCTCAACGGCAAGTACACCGTGATCGGGGAAGTAGTCTCCGGCATGGAAGCAGTGGACAAGATCAAGCGCGGCGAGCCAGTCCCCAATCCAGACCGGATCGTACGCATGCAGGTCGCCGCCGATGCGAAGTGACAACCTGATCGAGGCACAAGGACAAGCGCAATGACCGCCAAACCCGACGACACGATGATTCTCGAAACCTCAAAGGGCGAGGTGGTCATTGCCATGCGTTCCGATCTTGCGCCCAACCACGTGGCGCGCATTAAGCAGCTTGTACGCGATGGGTTCTATGACGGCATCGTGTTCCATCGCGTGATCGACGGCTTCATGGCGCAGACCGGCTGCCCCCACGGCACCGGCACTGGCGGCTCGGGGCAGAAGCTTAAGGCAGAATTCAACCGTGAGCCGCATGTGCGCGGCACGGTATCGATGGCGCGGGCGCAGAACCCTGATTCCGGCGACAGCCAGTTCTTCATCTGTTTCGACGATGCCCCTTTTCTCAACGGTCAATACACGGTCTGGGGCGCGGTGACGTCTGGCATGGACAACGTGGATAAGATCAAGCGCGGCGAGCCGGTGCAGAACCCCGACAAGATCGTCAAGGCGCGCATGGCCGCGGATGCGTAATGGTTCCTGCTGATCCCTCCCCCTGACAGGGGAGGGTCGACCGCCGAACGAAGTGAAGGCGGTCGGGGTGGGGTCATCTTGCCCGGCTCGCGACCCCCACCCGGCGTGCGTCGCACGCCGACCTCCGCCTTCAGGGGGAGGTATAAGAATAGTCATGCTTACCTCACTCTTCGATTTCGATCTTCCGGCCGACCGCATCGCACTGCGGCCGGCGTCCCCGCGCGATGCTTCGCGCTTGCTCGTGGTGCGTCCTGGTGCGGCGCCGGAATTCGAAGATCGCACGATGCGCGACCTGCCCGCGCTTCTGCAGCCGGGCGATGCGCTCGTGGTCAACGATTCGCGCGTCATTCCCGCGCGGCTCGTCGGACGGCGCATTGGGCGCGGCGATAGCGAGCCAAGAATCGAAGCGACGTTACACCGGCGGCTCGATGGATCGCGCTGGCGGGCGTTCGTGCGCCCGGCCAAAAAGCTCGCGCGCGGCGACGTCCTGCGCTTTGGCACCGAAGGCAGGGTGTGCTTCCTCGGACAACTCGACGCGACGGTCGAAGAAGAAACCGGGGGCGGCGAGGTTACGCTCGCGTTCGCCTTCCACGGCGCGGTGCTCGATCAGGCGATCGCCGAGCGCGGGGACATGCCATTGCCGCTCTATATCGCCTCGCGGCGGCCACCCGATGAACATGATCGAACCGACTACCAGACGATGTTCGCGCGTGCCGAGGGCTCTGTCGCAGCACCTACCGCGGGGCTGCATTACACCGAAGCGTTGCTCGATGCATTGCGAGCGCGCGATGTCGAAATCCATAAAGTGACGCTGCATGTTGGCGCTGGGACGTTTCTGCCGGTGAAGACCGACGACATTGGCGAGCATCGCATGCATCCGGAGCGTGGCATAGTGAGCGCCGAGACGGCCACCGCGCTCAATGCCGTGCGCAATCGGGAAGGGCGCGTCATCGCGGTCGGCTCGACCGTATTGCGCCTCTTGGAAAGTGCCGCGGGTGAGGATGGAACCATCCAGCCTTTCAACAGCGACACGGCTATCTTTATTACACCAGGCTATCGGTTCCGCGCCGTCGATCTATTGCTGACGAATTTTCATCTGCCGCGCTCGACCCTGTTCATGTTGGTTGCAGCATTTTCGAGCCTCGACACCATGAAAACCGCCTATGCCCACGCGATTGCAAGCGGCTACCGGTTCTATTCCTATGGCGATGCTTGCCTGCTTCACCAAGCTGCGAACTGACCGTACCGATGACCGATAGCTTTTTCTTCCGCCAGATCGCCGCCGACGGTGCGGCGCGCCGCGGCGAGCTGGCAACGCCGCACGGGCGCGTTGCGACGCCAGCATTCATGCCGGTCGGTACACAGGCAACGGTCAAAGGCGTTGCGCCGGATGAGGTGCGCAAGACCGGTACCGAGATCGTCCTCGCCAATACCTATCATCTGATGCTGCGCCCGGGCGCGGAGCGTGTCGCAGCACTCGGCGGCCTGCACGCCTTCATGCGGTGGCCGCACCCGATCCTCACCGATTCCGGCGGCTTTCAGGTTATGTCGCTTGCACAGATGCGCAAGGTGGACGAGGAGGCGGTAACTTTCCGTTCGCATCTCGATGGCGCCATGGTCGAGCTATCGCCCGAGCGCGCCATCGAAGTCCAAAGCTTGCTCGGTGCCGACATTGCGATGCAGCTCGACGAATGCGTGCGATTGCCGGCGGAGCGCGCGGAACTAGATCGCGCGATGCGGCTTTCATTGCGTTGGGCGGAGCGAAGCAAACGGGCGTTTGACGGCAGCTCAGCGGGTCGCGCCCTCTTTGCCATCGTGCAGGGCGGAGACGACGCGAGCCTGCGCGAGAAGAGTGTCCGTGGCCTAGTGGATATGCAGTTTCCCGGCTACGCCATCGGCGGGCTAGCGGTAGGCGAGCCGCAGGAGGTGATGCTGAAGATCGTGGAGATCGTTGCACCGATGCTACCAGCCGATCGTCCACGCTACCTGATGGGAGTCGGCACGCCAGTGGATCTGATCGAAGCGGTCGCGCGTGGAATTGACATGTTCGATTGCGTGCTGCCGACGCGCAATGGCCGTCATGGGTTGGCCTATACCCGCTTCGGTCCGATTAATTTGAAGAATGCTCGCCATGCCGACGATCAGCGTCCGCTCGATGCGGAAAGCCACCATCCTGCCGCGCGGGACTATTCGCGCGCCTATCTGCATCATTTAGCAAAGGCGAACGAAATACTGGGCGCGATGCTGCTTTCGGCGATCAACCTTGCCTATTATCAGCAGTTGATGGCGGACATGCGCGCGGCCATCGAAACAAGACGCTTTGCCAATTTTCGCGCCGCGGCGTTGGAGCAGTGGGCCGCGGGTGACATTCCGGCATTATGAAATATCGTATTCTGGCGATCGACCGGCCGCCCATGCGATAGTCCGCGAAGGGAGACAGTAATGACGGGGTGCGAGCCATGAATCAGGCAGAATTATCCATCGCTACAAACCATTCGCGACGCTGGCTCGTCTGTGCCGGCATGCTGCTGATGGCTGTCGCCGCAAGCGGCTATACGACGCCCGTTTGCGCGCAAGGCAAATATCCGGACAAGCCGGTCCGCATCGTCCTGCCGTTCGGCGCCGGCGGGGTGGCCGACGTCACAGCACGCCTCGTTGCGGAAAAGCTCGGAGAGAAACTTGGCCAACGTTTCGTGGTCGAGAATCAGCCGGGCGCGGGCGGAGTAACTGCGGCGCGCTCCGTGCAGACCGCGCCCGCCGATGGATACACACTCGCGCTGCTCAGCAATGGCACGGCGATCAGCGTGCCGTTGTTCAAGAATTTGCCCTTCGATCCGGTCAAGGACTTCACCCCGATATCAAGCATGGGTTACTTCCAGCTGGTCTTCGTCACCAGCGCACAATCGCCGTACAAGACGCTGGGTGACTTCATCAAGACGGCGAAGGAAAAATCCGGTCAGCTTAATGTCGGTACCATCACCGCCGGGTCAAGTCAGCACCTAACGGCGGAGTTGTTCAAATCGGCCATGGATCTGAACTTCGTCATCGTGCCATTCAAGAATTCCGGCGAAGTGGCGGTGGCGCTGGAACGCGGCGACGTGCAGCTCGCCATCGACTTTCTGCCTCCATTACGCGGAGGATTATCAGGAAACAAATTCCTCGCGGTCGCGACCTCCGGGCTGCAGCGGTCTCCAGACATGCCCAACGTGCCGACGGTGAAAGAGGCGAGCGGGCGCGATTTCGAAGTGACGTCATGGAATGCAATCTATGCCCCGGCCGGGACGCCACCAGCCGTGATCAAGACGCTCAACGACGCGCTGCGATCCGTGCTCGCGGATTCCGAGATCAAGAAGAAAGCCCTCGACCTCGGCATCGAGGCAAAAGCGAGCACGCCTGACGAGATTCATGGCCGACTAAAGTCCGACATCGCAAAATGGACCGCCGTCATCGAGAAAGCCGGAATCCAGAAGCGCTAAAGGCATGACCGCAGCCAATGCGCTCGATCAAGCCGCCAAGCGCCGGCCGCAATTCAAGCTACCCCCGGGGAGCTGCGACGCCCATTGCCACGTCTTCGGTCCAGCGGTGCGGTTTCCCTACGCGCCGAACCGGCGATACACGCCCGCCGATGCGCCAAAGGAGGCGCTCGCGGCATTGCATCGCCATCTCGGCGTCGAGCGCGCGGTGATTGTGCAGGCGAGTTGCCACGGCAGTGACAATAGCGCGATGCTCGATGCGATCGCTTCGGCACCGGCACACCACCGCGGCATCGCCATCGTCGACGACTCGATCGCGGGTCCCCAATTGCTTGCCATGCATCAGGGTGGCGTTCGCGGGGTACGGTTCAATTTTGTCAAGCATCTCGGTGGCGCGCCGGACATGGCGATGTTCCACCGCGTCATTCAGCGCATCAAGCCGCTCGGCTGGCACGTCGTGTTGCACGTCGATGCGCCGGATATTGTGCCGCTCACCGACATGATGGTGAAATTACCTTTGCCGTTCGTGATCGACCATATGGGCCGTGTCCCCGCGGTAGCGGGCCCCGATAAACCGCCATTTCACGCGCTGCTTGAGCTCGCGAGGCGTGACAATTGCTGGATCAAGCTATGCGGCGCGGAGCGCATCGACATGCCGCCCTACGACAAGGCTGTGCCAATCGCACGGGCGATAATCGAAACGGCGCCGGATCGTGTGCTCTGGGGAACCGATTTCCCGCATCCCAATTCGACGCACGAATGCGATGAAGCCGATCTCGTTGATCTCGTGCCGCAATACGCGACGGATGCGGCGTTGCAGAAAAAGCTCTTGGTGGATAATCCGGCGCGGCTTTACAGATTTAATCGCTAGACTGCGCTCGACGACGGCGATTGCCGGCTCAAACAATCCATTGCTGCCACCAGCCGGAGCTGAGAACGGCGGCGGTGATGCCCGCTCCGGCCCACAATGCGCCTTTCGTCGCCCGCCGGGGCGACGCAGCGGCGCAGGCGGCGCCTTCGGTTAATCCGCCGCGGGTGGCATAGACGAGCCAAAAACCCGCGCCAAGCAGAAGGATCGCCGCGATGCTGAACGCAATCCGGTATGGGGCGAGGACCGCCAGCGTCGACAGCCATATTCCGCTCAAACCAAGCGCGGTGAAGGAGAGGGGCAGAACGCAGCAGGTCGAGGCTCCCACCGCGGCAGCGAGTCCGCCACCCGCCAGTACCTTTTCAATCATAGCGATCCCTTAGAGTCTGGTTCATCCGATTGAATCAGAGTCTAACTCTAGCCTTTTGTTTGAGCATGATCTTTTCCGAAAACCGGTTCCCACTTTTCGGGATCATGC
>JACQTM010000006.1 GCA_016210825.1 Hyphomicrobiales bacterium | reverse complement strand
GTCTCACGGAATGCCGCGGCATCGATGAGATGCTTGCGTTCGCGGCCCGGCGTGCTGACCGGCGGATGATGAATGAGCACGACGCGGCACAATCGCTCGCCGCCGAGGCGGTCGAGCGTCTCGGCAAGGCGCGCGATCTGGCCGTCTCCGAGCGCGCCGGTGGCCTTGAACGGCGCCGTCGGGATGGCCGTCGATAATCCGATTAGGACGACGGGACCGCGACGGCGCACGAACGGGAAGCCGGTGCCACCATTCGCCGCCTTGTCCAAGCCGTCGCCATCGCCACGCATGTAGTCGCCCCAATGCCGGCGCGGCTCCTCGATTGCGCCGCGCACATAGATGTCGTGATTTCCGGGGATCGCCGTGATCGCGGCGGCCGAACCCAAGCGCGTCAGCCATTCGCGCGCGGGCGGAAATTCGGCCGCGAGCGAGATGTTGACGAGGTCGCCGGTGACGGTGATGTGATCGGGCCGCTGTGCTTTCAGATCGTCCACGATCGCGGCAAGCACATCGGCGCGATGGATAGCGCGGCGCTTGCGCCACCAATTGAGATATCCGGTAACGCGCTTTCCGAGCAATTCGGCGAAGCGCGGCTTTGGCAGGGGGGCGAGATGCGGATCGGAGAGATGGGCGAGAAGGAACATCAGGTTGACTTTATCATCGTCATCGCCGGGCTTGACACCGCAAGTCGGGTTTACCCGACTTGCGCACTATGAACTACGGAACTCGGGCAAGCCCGAGTTCCGATGCGATCCCGATTAGGAGGGCACGGAATATCAACTAAGCGGGATCACCGGGACTCGCCGCTACGCGGCGGCTCGGTGATGACGGATTATGAACTTCCAATCAATATTCCCGCAGCGAAGACGAGCGCGCCGCCGAACGCCACCTGGAAAGCGGCCGAGATCAGCGGGGTATCCATGTAGCGGTAGCGGATCCAGGAAATCAGCGCGAGTTCCACAACCACCACGGCGATAGCGATGACGGTGGCGGTCCAGAAATCGGGTATGAGATAGGGCAGGGTGTGTCCGATACCGCCTAGGACGGTCATCAATCCACACACGGTGCCGCGCAACCACGGCGTACCGCGTCCGGTGAGCGAACCGTCGTCGGACAAGGCCTCGGCAAAACCCATGGAAATGCCGGCGCCGACCGAAGCCGCCATGCCGACGAGAAACGTCTCCCAGGTGCTGTGCGTAGCGAAGGCGGCGGCGAACAGCGGCGCCAGCGTCGAGACCGAGCCGTCCATCAGTCCGACGAGGCTGGGCTGAACATATTGCAACAGGAACACGCGCCGCGAGGTTTCGTCCTCCTCCTCGCGCGCGGTCTTGGTGAGGATCTTTTCCCCGAGTTTTTCCGCGAGGTTCTCGTGCTTGTCCTCTTCCTCCGCCAATCGGATCAGAAGCTCGCGGATCGAAGTGTCGCGCGTCGTCTCCGCCGCCTTGCGGTAGAACCGCGCGGCCTCGAATTCCATATTGGCGGCGTATTTGCGCACCTCGTCGAGTCCGAGCGGGCGCATGAGCCAGATCGGGCTGTGGTGGATGAAGCCCTTGACGTCCTGCCGGCGGATCAATGGTAAGTATTCGCCGAACTTTTGCCGGTAGAGGTCGAACAGATAGGTGCGGTGGCGCACTTCCTCTTCCGCCATCTCGTCGAACACTTTCGCCGAGGCCGGGAATTTGTCGCGCAGGCCTTCGGCAAAGCCGCGATAGATGCGGCTGTCCTCTTCCTCGTTGGTTATCGCCAGCGCAAGAATTTCTCGCTCGCTGAGATCGGAAAAACGCTTCACGGAAACCTCGTCACGAAGGATTTGGACTTCTTGTATAAGCAGCCGGGGCTAGCTTTGAAAGGTTCTAAAAAGAGGAATTGATGGAATTGCCAGAACTCCGCCGCCTGCTTGAGCCGCTGCTCCGGCGTTGCCTGCACATTTATTGGCGCTTCGCCCGCGGGCTCACGCTCGGCGTTCGCGGCCTCGTCGTCGACGGCGAGGACCGTGTCTTCCTGGTCAAGCATTCCTACGTTGGCGGCTGGCATCTGCCGGGCGGCGGCGTCGAGGCGGGTGAGACCTTGATCGACGCGCTCACGCGCGAATTGCAGGAAGAAGGCAACATCGAGATCACGTCCGCGCCCGTGCTGCACGGCATGTTTTTCAACCCGCGCGATTCCGAGCGCGATCACGTCGCCGTCTTCGTCGTGCGCGACTTCCGCCAGCCGGCGTCGCCGCAGCCCAATCACGAGATCATCGCGCACGGATTTTTTCCGTTGAATAATTTGCCGAATGACACAACCAGAAGCACGCGGGCGCGCATCGCCGAAATTTTGCGCGGAGCGGCAGTCGATATGCGGTGGTGAAACATGGAAGCGCGCGCCGCGCCCGCACATGACGGTTTATGCATTAAACCTTCCCCGATCGTGCGGCGTGGAAAAATCGAGTTCCGGCCCCACGGGCACGATGCCGGTCGGATTGACCTTCGGATGGCTGCCGTAATAGTGGCGCTTGATCTGCGCGATATCGACCGTCTCGACGATGCCCGGCACCTGATAAAGCTCGCGCAGGTAATTCGAGAGATTCGGATAATCGGCGATGCGCCGCAGATTGCATTTGAAGTGACCAACATAGACCGCATCGAATCGGATCAGCGTCGGGAACAGCCGCCAGTCCGCTTCGGTCAGCGTACTCGCCACCAGGTAGCGGTGCTGCCCCAGAATGCTTTCGACCTTGTCGAGCGCGTCGAACAGATCGCGGAACGCCTCCTCATAGGCGTCCTGGGTGGTGGCGAAGCCAGCGCGATATACCCCGTTGTTGATGTTGGGATAGACGAGATCGTTGATGCGGTGGATCGCCGGGCGTAGCGCCACCGGATAATAATCGGTCTTGATCTCGGTGATCGCATCGAACGCCGAATTGAACATGCGGATGATTTCCGAGGATTCGTTGTTGACGACAGTCTTGCGGGTCTTGTCCCACAGCACCGGCACGGTGACGCGGCCGGAAT
>JACQTM010000120.1 GCA_016210825.1 Hyphomicrobiales bacterium | reverse complement strand
GTCCACCACCTCGCCGACCCAATCGGCAACAAAGCCGTTGACGCGCTCGATGGCATCCGCCTTCGCCCAGACGGAGGCGCGATGCGCGGCACGCACCTCGTCATAGAGTGCGATGGTCTCCGACAGATCACGTGCCCGTTCGTCCGTGAAGCGACGCAGGAACGGCGTGAACGGCGACGGCGGTTGATATTTTGGGAGCTTAGAACTCAACGACCTCCTCCCGGCCGTCAAAGGTCAGCGCGGTGTCGAGATAGGCCTTGAGGCTCTTGCAGGCATCGAGGATCGCGGCCTCGGCGCCGAGCAGCTCGTCAAGCTCCTTGCACTCGATGTGCTGGCCGCTCATCAAGCCGTCGACGGTGACGCGCAGCGACAGCGCCATCATCGCCGCGCTGGCAAGACCGCGCGCATTCTTCCAAAGGCTGCGTCCGGCTGACGACGCACCGAAACCGGCAACGTTTGCGGCATCATCGAAATGTCCGTAAGCCGAGCCGGCGTGTTTCTTGCGCGCTTCGCTATCGTAGACGACGAGGTTGCCGAGCTTGTATTTCTGCACCAGACTCTTTTCGTCTGGCGACAAATCGGCGCGGGCGTCGAGCGCAAAGAATACTTTGCCGCCGGTCAGCCCGCCCGCGCGCTGCGAGCGTTTCAGTTTCAGTTGCATAGTGATTCCCCCCAAACACATGAGCGCGATCGAATTGTTCGTATTGGTGACGCCAGTAGCGCGAAGTCGTATGCCGTGTGAGTTTGAGGGATGGAGGTTGTAGGGTCAATGGTCCACTACCTTGCGTGATTTGACAGCTTGTCGCCGTATACCAGCCCAGACATGGCTCGATCTATTCCGGGTCATCCTGTATGTACGCCAGCATGCGTTCCATCTCCTTGTGCTCAGCATCATTAGGGCGAGCGGGCCCGCTTCCTTCCCCAGGTGAGGTTCAAGGGCGGAAAAGAGGAGTTCTTCCTCAAGAACGGCATGTGAGTTGACCATCGCTTCCAAGACCGTCGTGGCGCCGCGCCATTGAGCCATGGCGTTTTCCGTCGCAGCAATTTCCTCAATTTGATCGAAAAGCATGTAAAACGCGCCATGCTCGCCCAACAGTGCATCGGTTAACTTCATGTCTACTCTCCGTTTCTATCAATTGCTTGACATAGTTCGGCAGTCGGCCGGCACAATCGGTGAAGAGGCTCGCACAAGCTCTTATTCTACAATTGCTTGCGTTCGAAGCGCTCCTTAGGCGCATGTTCCGTCGCTGCGTTGCTAGTGGCACTGCCGTGCATAGTCCCGCTCGTTTAACACTATCGTCACGAAGCGAAATTCGCGAACCGGTTCTCTCTATCGGAATCGGCAATAGCATTTTTGGTCTTTGAAAATTGCGGCGACATAGCCATCACGCGAGCGCCATTCGCAGAGCAGATTGGTTCGTGCCGTGACACGGCAAGTTCACGAACACGGTGGCGTAGAAACGCATCGACGCGTATTGCGGTTTGCGTCGCATGCACCACGCAAGTCGCAACAGAGACCCCCGCGAAGTAGTTGCCGGTCAGGAACAGCCCAGGCCGGCGATCTGCTGTTCCCGTTAATACCGCGATCAGATCGCGATGACCGATGCGGTACTGTGGCAGGCCGCGCGGCCAATGACGCACGCGCGCCAGAACGGGTTCACCTTTGACGCCAAGCAATTCGGCGAACTCTCGCCGCGCCATTTCGATCAGCTCATCCGTCGGAAGTCTCGCGAGTTCCGGCGCCCGATCGCCGCCGATATAGGCCGCGAGCGACACGAAACCTTCGGGCGCGCGTCCCGGAAACATGGTCGAGCAGAATAATGTCCCGCTCAGCTGACGCTGCTCGCTGCTTGGAGCAAGAAAGCCGATGCCGTCAAGGGGATGCTCGATCTGCTCTCGCGCGTAGCCGAAAAACACCACAGCCAGCGGCGGCGTCTCGATCTGCGCCGTGCTGCACGCCGCTTCGCCATCGACGCCGTCGAGCAATTGGGCGGCCACGTGTGGCTGGGTTGCGATGACGACGGCGTCGGTCTCAATGTCGCCGGCGCCAGCTGTTTTGACCAGAAAGCCGCGGGAACGCGCCGTAATCCGACGCACCGCAACGCCCGTCCTGACGCGCGGGCCGAGCCGCTGCGCCAGGACCGTTGGCAAGGTGGCAACACCCTCCCGCCACGAGAACAGGCGCCGCGCCGGCATCCGCTTTCCAGAGAGGTGGCCGAGAATCACCGCTCTGAGGATCGAACCATATTTTCGCTCCATCTCGACGAGCCGCGGAAACGTCGCGGCCATCGACAGCTTATCCGCGGTTCCCGCAAACATGCCGCAGACCAGTGAATCGATCACGCGATCGGTGAACTCCCTGCCGAAGCGCCGATGACAGAATGCGGCTACGGTTTCTTCCACCTCGCTGGTGCGGCGGGGCACGACGGCCTCTGTCAGCAGGCGCAGACGACCGGCCATCGACAAGAATGCGCTTGTGACGAACGCGGCCGGATGAATCGCGATACCGTACAGCCTGCCGTCGGCGACGATATAGCGCTGCCGCACGTCAGGCCCCAATCCGACACGCTCATGTCCGAAACCGGGATCTTGCGCCAGAGCGGAAACCACCCCTCCCTCTGCGGCGACCGAGCTCGGCCCGTGCTCCATCAGGAAGCCGCCAATGCGCTCGGAATGTGCCTTGCCGCCGACCCCGACCTGGCGCTCAAGTACGATCACCCGATGCCCAAGACGCATCAGTGCATGGGCCGCGGACAGCCCGGAAATCCCGCCGCCGATCACCGTCACGTCGACCGTCATGGATCGTCCGGAAGGTGATCGGCGGAAGCCCCGCCTACGCCAAACCGCCGCCGCGCTAATGCATGCAAGTGCATGACGCTGACCGCGGGCTCTCCACGCTCGCGCGCATACGCTTCGGCCCGCCGGCGAACAAAGCCACGCACAAACGGCGGCACGTGCCTCAGTCGCGCTTCCGCCTCCTCGCTCCAGGCAAGCGACGGAGCGTCCGGCGCCGTCGGCTCGATTACCGAGCCGCCGGCCGGCTGGTAGCTGCACAGGAAATCCTCACCCATCAAGTTGTTGTCGCGCGCCAGCGCACGCGCCCGACAACCGCCGCATAGCTTCGCAAATTCGCAAGCACCGCAACGGCCCTCAAGCATTGGTGACCGCAGAGCAGCGAATAGAGGTGCGTTGACCCACAGCAGCGCAAAGTCGGTCTTGCGCACGGATCCCGCCGACATTTCGATATAGGGACAGGGCGTGAGATCGCCTTCGGGCGTTACCCGACAATACCGACGGCCCGCCAGGCAGCCACCGGCTTCATAGCCCTCGGCAAGCGTGATTGGCAGCGGCGGGATCGCTTGTCGCGCGAGGCGCTTCAAATGCGGAGCGCAGCGCGCGCGCACGACGAGAGTGGTTTCGTCGCGCGCCGCCTCGACGAGACGGCGCAGCACCGTCTCGTATCTTTCGGCCGAGATGTTGGACAAGGTTCGGCCGCGCCCCGTGCAGACGACGAAAAACACATTCAGGACGGCAGCCCCGGCATCGCGTGCGAACGCAATCATGTCGTCGAGCTCGTGAGCATTATCATCGGTGGCCGTGAAATGGATCTGGAACATCAGGCCAGCCCGTCGGCAGGCATCGATCCCCGCCAACGTCGCTTGCCACGCGCCCGACAGGCCGCGGAAGCGGTCATGATAGACCGGATCGAGCGAGTCGAGGCTGATGCCGACGGCGCTTACTCCTGCCGTCCGTAGCGCTGCCACCCGGCGCGAGTTCAGCAGCATCCCGTTGGTGCCGACGACGACCATCAGTCCGAGATCGGCAGCATGCCGGGCCAGCGTCTCAATATCCTGCCGCAGCAGCGGTTCGCCGCCGGTGAGTACGACCATGATCTCATCACTGAGTGACGCAATGCGGCCGAGTAGGACGAGAACCTCGTCGGTTCGCAGCTCGTCTGGCACGCCAGCGCGCAGTGTCCCGGCGTCCAGATAGCAGTGTGCACATTTGAGATTGCAGCGACGCGTGAGATTCAACGCCACGAGGAACGGCGGTTCGATCGCCGCAGCCATGGTTTCACTCGCCTTGCTGTAGCCGAAGCTTGTGGCCACCGGCGTGCATGACTTGTTCCATAACCATTCGAGAATCGGCGAGTGCCGCCTCGACGGTCTCGGTCGTAACCTCGGCATTGCCAGCATCGCGGGCATGGGCTTCAGCGCGCTTGCGCACCGCCTCTCGCGCCATCTCCGGCACGCGGTTCAGCCGTGCCAGTGCGGCTGCAACCCACGTCGGAAGCACATCCGTCTGCGTTCCGAGGAATGGCTGAACGTGATCGGTAGTCACCTCGTCGGCGCCATTGCGCTGCGCGCGTTTTTCGGCGCGCAGTCTAATATCGGCAGCGGCCGATGCGTCGCTATGGGATTCGACCAAGGCCTTTGCCGCCGCCGTCCACGGCAGGCCGTCGCCATTCTCGCTCGTCCTGCCGTGGCCCGGGCAGAAGCGCGCGGTCGCCTGGTCGACCAAAGCGGAAGTGATCACCGTGTGCCCCTGCTCCTGGGCGTAGCGGAGGATGACCATCCGCACCATGTTGCGCACCGTCTCGGGAACGCGGCCGATCTTCTGTTCCGCTTCGGCGCTCCATACGATCGTTTCGCGCGCCACGGCGTCGAGCGGCGGCGTATGGGTCGCGGTGCCGATCCACACGTGACAGAGAGCGGCGCGCAACAGGTTTTCGGTATTGCCACCGATATCAAGCTCCGGATCGGCGTGAACGCCCGTCTTGCCGACGAACAACAGGCTCGCGCCGACCTTGGCGAGATAGCGGGCGATCGCCTGATACGGCTTGCCGTCGAGCAACGCGGTCACGATTTCGGCGGCATCCTCGCGCGCCACGGCGTGCGCGATTTCGAGATGCGAAGCGTAGATCTTGGCAAGGCCGTCGTCGATTATCTCCTCGTGCAGCTTCTCCTGCTCCTTGAAGCGAAAGACGTGGCCGGCCTCCTCGCTCAGTCCGCCGGCGATGCGTCGGAATGCAACGTAATGGAAG
>JACQTM010000114.1 GCA_016210825.1 Hyphomicrobiales bacterium | reverse complement strand
GGGATTAAGGCGCGCGGCACGCCAAGTGAGCTTTGCGAATCCGGCTTCACGGAAATGGACTTCGGACTGCTTCCCGGGATGGGTTTTGGTTCGCTCTCGATCTGCAGCGACGGCGCAGCCGCAGGCACGTCGCCATGGCCCGACGAATCGAGCAGATTCATGACAATCCGCAAACCGCCAACGACGATGATGATAATGCTCGCCCCGACAAGGAGTGAGCGCACACGTTTTGCGATGTTGCCGGAATTCTTGCTCTCGGACTTCGCCTCCTTGAGCTCGTCGGCGATCTTCGCCGCCTCCGTGCGCGGCGCGTTCGGTGCCGCGCTTGGGTTTGCGGCCTGGGCGGCGCGCCTGGCGGCGGCAATGAAGTTCGATTGGGCGGCGGGCCCTGGCTCAGCCGTTCGCGCGGGACCGAGGGCTGCTTCCGACGCCGCTATGCGTTCGGCAGCGCTCGCATTGGTGGCGCGACCGCGCGACGAACCGGAGCCCGGCTCGAGCGGATAGTCGGGTGGCAGGCTGGGATCGATCGGCTGACGGCCGCCCGGCTGCGAAGGTTGCGCAACTGGTTTAAAGGCCGGAACCGGAACTGCCGGTTGAACCATCGGCGCAGCTGGCATGATTTCCGGCGCCGCCGTGGAAATGCCTGGCTCGGTAGTCGCCGGCAATTCCGGGGCCGGCGTACCGGCATGCATATCGCTCTCGATTACGGCAAGGCGATCGACGACATGGCCAAGCGTGCCGTGCACGTTTTCCAGTGCTTCCGTTGTCCGCGAGATGTCGCGCTTGAGGATATCGACGGGCGGTGCCGAAGCTTTCGCCGCGCCGAAGCCGGACACCGAGCGGACTTGATCAAGTTGCACGAGCAGGTCGGCGATACCGCGCTCGATGGCGCCGAGATGATCAAGTCGCGTATCCGAAGCGTCGAGCTTCTCCACGAGATTGACGATGCGGTCCTCAAGGTGGCTGAGCGCGGCCTTATCGCCCCGGGATAAATCAATCTGACCAAGCTTCTCGTTGACCGCGCGGACTAGGCTTTCGAGCTGCGGCGGCAAGGGGCCGACGGCACTGGCTTTGAGCTGCTCGCCGAGGGCCGCCACCCGTTGTTCGAGGCTCGAGATCGCGTCAGCGCCGGTGGCTAATGGCGAATGCGCGACCCGCTCGATCTTGGCCGCGAGCCCGCGCATCTCGTCGCCGAGCTTGGTCAGCGCCTCGTTCGATGCGACATGCGAAACGATGCCGCGCAACGTCGAGATCGCGGCCTCGAGCTGCTGCAACAATGTCGAGTCCTGGCTGGTCGAGGCCATGAGATCGATCTTGTGGGCGAGCCCCTTGATCGCGTCATTGAAGCCAACAAGGCTCTCGGCCGGCGTCAGCGCGCGCAACGCGTCGCGCACCTCGATCAGAGCGCGTTCCATCCCGGCAATGATCGCCGGATCGGCGCCGCATTGCCGGGTCTGGTCGATGCGCTGCGCCAGCGCGCGCACCTCGCCCTCGACCGCCTCGATGGCGCGGCGCGGCAGCGCCTCGGTCAGCGTCTTGCCGATCTCGGCTAATTCCTTGCGCAGCGCGCCGACCTCGCCTTCGAGGGCGCTCGGCCGGTTCAATTTTTCGATCTGCTCGGTGATATGGCGCAGTTGCTGTTCCAGTCCGGACAAGTCTTGTGCCGGTGCGCTCGCACCCGGAGCCAAGCTGGATGCCGGTGCCATCGGCTGCGCCGGCATGTAAGTCGGTGCTAGCGGGTACCAGGCTGCTGGCTGCGGCGATGGGATATTGGGCGGCACGATATGGCGCTGCACCGCCGGCTCGCCATTCAGCGCGCGGCGGCGCGCGGCTATTTCGGTGACGGCAGCATCGACGCTGCCCGGTCCCTGCGGTGCGTAGGATGGCGGATATTGCGGCGACGAGAAGATTGGTGCGGCGTGATCCTGGGCAAAATAGTGCCGCGGTGCGTAGCGCTCCGGGCCTTGGCGCGGGTCGAAATCATGCGCGGCAAAGTTGCTCTGGGTTATGATGTGATCAAGACGCCGGTCAAGCCGATCGATGGCGTTTGCCAGTTGCTCACCACTCCGGCCGCGTTCGCTATCGTCGCGGCGTGCGACAGCGTGAGGCTCGATGCCTACCTCGGCCGCTTGCTCGATGATCACGTCATTGAGCCATTCGCCAACTGACACGCCAGACCGACGTGCGGCCTCGCGCGCGGTGTCGCGCGCCTCGGGCCGCACACCTCTGACGTTCCACTTCACACCAAATCTCATGCTCGCGCCCAGATCGATCGAACGGGAGGAGCAAAGCCGATCGGCTCTTGGTGGACCCGGCCCGGTGAACGGGCGGTTTAGATGACGCGGTCCCTGTCCTCGGAACCGACTGTTAACGGTCACGGTAAATAACCGGTTAAGTCGGGGGAATTGTCCAGGCTGCGGGAGGGTTTGGCGCCGGTTCAGGCGCGGCGAAGTCATACTCGGTCGGCCATTGACCTACCATATTGTGCGCTTGTACTTCGCTAACCACGTACCCAATCAAGACCGTGGCGGACGGGCATCACGCAAGCCGTTACAGGGGTGTAAACCGCTTTCCGGGATGATTCGCGCTTTACCGGCGGGGGCCGGGGCGCCGAGCCACAGGCGGCGGGCGCGCAAGATCGAAGTCGGGGACAGCCATGCCGACCTACAAAGCTCCGGTGGACGACGTCAAATTTTTGCTCGAGGACGTCTTCGGCATCGAGCGTTACAATAATCTTCCGGGCTTCGCCGATGCTTCACCGGACATCGTCGAGGCGATCCTAAGCGAAGCCGCGAAATTCTGCCAAGAAGTCCTCTTCCCCCTCAATCGCGTCGGCGATCACGAAGGCTGTAAGCGCGGACCTGACGGTAGCGTGACGACGCCGAAAGGTTTCAAGGACGCGTATCGGCAACTCGTCGAAGGCGGCTGGATCGGAATCTCGGCGCCGACGGAATTCGGCGGTCAGGGCCTGCCCGTTCTACTCACTGAGGCGGTCAATGAATTCCTCTGTTCCGCCAACATGGCCTTCGCCATGTATTCAGGGCTCACCCAGGGCGCGATCGCGGCTCTTTATGCGCATGGCACGCCGGAGCAGAAGGCGACGTATCTGCCCAAGATGATCGAAGGCCGCTGGACCGGAACGATGAATCTGACCGAACCGCATTGCGGCACCGATCTCGGCCTTCTTCGCACCAAGGCAGTCCCGCAAGCCGACGGCAGCTACAAGATTACCGGCACCAAAATCTTCATTTCCGCCGGCGAGCATGATCTGTCGGACAACATTATTCACCTCGTGATCTCACGCATTGCCGGCGCGCCCGAAGGCACGAAGGGAATCTCGCTCTTCGTCGTTCCAAAATTCCTGGTGAATGCGGACGGCTCGCTCGGCGCGCGCAACGCGCTCGTCTGCGGCTCGCTCGAAGAAAAGATGGGCATCCACGGCAACTCCACTTGCGTGATGAATTATGACGGCGCCACCGGCTGGCTCATGGGCGAAGCCAACCGCGGCCTGAGCGCGATGTTTACGATGATGAACGAAGCGCGGCTCGGCGTCGGCGTCCAGGGCCTCGCGCTTTCCGAGGTGGCATATCAGAACGCCGCAGCTTACGCGAAAGAACGCCTGCAGGGTCGTGCGCTCTCCGGCGCGAAATTCCCCGATAAATCGGCCGATCCGATCATCGTGCATCCAGACGTGCGCCGCACACTGATGACAATTCGTTCGTTCAACGAGGCGGCGCGCGCGCTCGTCATGTGGACGGCATTGTATTCCGACATCGCGCATCATTCCGAGGACGAGAAGCAGCGCCGCGATGCCGACGATCAAATGGGTCTGCTCACGCCGGTGATCAAAGGCGTGCTCACCGATCAGGGCTTCGCCAATACGGTGATGGCGCAGCAGATGTTCGGCGGCCACGGTTACATTGCCGAGCATGGCATGGAGCAGTTCGTGCGCGATGCGCGTATCGCCATGATGTACGAGGGCGCCAACGGCATCCAGGCGCTCGATCTCGTCGGCCGCAAGCTGCCAAAGGACGGCGGCCGCGCGGTCATGGCTTTCTTCAATGAGGTGCAAGCCTTCATCAACGAGAAGAAGTCCGATGCCACGATGAAGCCCTATGTCGAGCCGCTCAATGTTGCGCTCGGTCATCTGCAGCAGGCGACGATGTGGTTCATGCAGAATGCGCTCGGCAAACCGGACAACGCCGGTGCCGGCGCCATGGACTACATGCACCTCTTCGGGCTCGTGGCGCTCGGCTACATGTGGTGCCGGATGATCGCGGCGGCGGGCGTCAAGCTCAAGGCAGGCGCCAACGGCTCGGCCGAACGGATGAATTCCAAGCTTGTGACTGGGCGCTTCTTCATGGAGCGTATGTTGCCGGAGACGGCGGCCCAGCTTGCCCGCATCCAGGCGGGAGCCGAGAGCACGATGGCACTGCCACCGGAAGCATTCTAGTCCGATCCACCGCCAAGCACGGATGCAACCGAAGCATTCTGCCGATCGGTCAGGCAGATCGCTGTCTTGTTAAGATAATCAGGGGCGGCGCCGGCAAATGGCGCGGCCCTAATTTGCGATTGCGGTAACCATACCGCCAAGTGGACGCATCTATTCAATCTTCCTAAAGGCGCAACCGTTAGATGTGTCGCGGTTTTTTGTAAAATTGCCGCAGGCTTCGGCATGGCTCGATGGACGCGTGACTACTCCTTCCGCGTGCTTATTTTTGTGGCGATCGTCTTCATCGGCACGGGAATAATTGCCATTGGTTTGACGATTTCGTCGTTGCGTGATGACGCCGTCGCCGAGGCGCAACGCGGTACCGGCAATATCGCAACCATCCTTTCCGAACAAACCGCGCGTTCGGTCCAGTCAATCGATCTTATTCTCGTGGACATTCAGGAGCGCATCGCCGCGCTCGACGTTGCCACACCTGACGGTTTTCGCAAGCGCATCGACAACGAGGAATTCTACCGCCTGCTTGTCGAACGCCTGGCGCGAATTCCGCAGGCGGACGTCATCACGATCGTTGGCAACGATGGACAACTCGTCAATTCAACGCGGTCATGGCCGCGGCCGGCGGTCGATCTTTCGGATCGCGATCATTTCCTGTTTCATCTCAACAACAACACGCGCAATCTGCATATCAGCATTCCGGTCATCAATCGCGTCACGGCAACGTGGAATATCTATTTCAGCAGGCGCATCAATGCGCCGGACGGAACGTTTCTTGGCACCGTTCTCGTCGGGCTGCAGATCGAATATTTCAAGCACATTTATGAAACTATCACATCGCTTCCGGGTGAATCGTTCTTGTTCTTGCGCAGCGACGGTACGGTGCTAGTACGCTATCCAGACGAAAAAACGCGCACCGGGCTGAAAATGCCGGCGCATTCGCCATGGTATGGCCTCGTTGCGATAGGTGGCGGTTATTATCGCTCGCCGGGATATTTCGATAATGCGGCCCGCCTCGTCGCGGTCCGTCCGTTGCACGATTATCCCCTCGTCGTGAATGTCGCGGTTTCGGAAGACGCGGCGCTGGCGAAATGGCGCCGCCGTGCGATCCAGATCGGCATCGGCACGGCGCTCGCCGTGCTGTGCACGATTTTGTTGATCAAGGCCCTGATGAGTCAGTTCCGTAGCATCATGACAAGCGAAACGAGCCTCGCCGAAAAATCGCATGAGCTGCAGTCCGCCAACGAGCGTTTTCAGGCGGTGCTGAACAATATGTCGCACGGCGTGTGCATGTATGACGCGGCGCAGCGCATCGTTGTATGCAACGAGCGATACGCCAACATGTATGATTTGCCCTTGGACGATGTGAAACCGGGAACGACGTTGCGGCAAGTCATCGAACGCCGGATCGCGCGAGGGGTGTTCGCGGGAGAAAATCCGGAGGAGTATGTTCGCGAACGTCTTGCGCCGGTAACGAAGGCCTCGAAGGAGATTCAAGAACTCAGCGACGGCCGTTCGATCGTCATCTCGCGCCAGCCGATGCATGACGGCGGTTGGGTGACAACGCATGAGGACGTCACCGAGCGGCAACGGGCTGAGAGGCGCATCGCGCATCTCGCCAAGCACGACGCGCTCACTGATCTCGCAAACCGCGTGACGTTCCTCGAGCATATGGATCTTGCGCTCAAGCGCATGCGCCGGCGTGGCGAGGGCTTTGCCGTGCTGGTGATCGATCTCGATCAATTCAAGGCGGTCAACGATTCCTTCGGCCATCCCGTTGGCGACGTGGTGCTCAAGGCGGTTGCATGCCGGCTGCGCGCATGCACGCGCGAATTGGACACGGTGGCGCGATTCGGCGGCGATGAATTCGCCATTCTCCAGGCCGTCGAAGCCAACCAGCGGGAAGGCGCGCATGCTTTGGCCAACCGGCTGCTCGATGCGCTATGCGCGCCCTATGAGATCGCGGGCCACGAAGTCATCATGGGCGCGAGTATTGGTGTCGCGCTGGCGCCGGATCATGGCGCCGATGCGGATCAGTTGCTGATGAATGCAGACCTTGCACTTTACAAGGCCAAGACCGACGGTAGGAATCTCTGCTGCTTCTTCGAGCTGGAAATGGGGACCGTCGCGCGTTCGCGTCATGCGCTGGAGATCGATCTGCGCAATGCGCTGACGCGAAACGAATTCGAGATTCATTATCAGATTGTGGTAGAGACGGTCTCGCGGCAGACATGCGCGGTCGAAGCGCTGGTTCGCTGGCGGCATCCGCAGCACGGGTTGATCTCTCCCGACCGCTTCATCGCGCTCGCGGAAGAGACCGGCGTGATCGTCCCGATCGGCGAATGGGTGCTGCGCCGCGCATTAACCGACGCGGCCGGTTGGCCGGCGCATATCAAACTCGCGGTCAATCTGTCGCCGGCACAATTGCGGCGGGGCAATCTGGTGAACATCGTATCGGCCGCGCTCAAGGATACGGCGTTCCCGCCGCAACGCCTTGAACTCGAGATCACCGAATCCGTCTTGCTGGAGAAGAATGCCGCCAGTCTTGCAAGCCTGCATGAGCTGCGCAGCTTCGGCGTGTCCATTGTGCTCGACGATTTCGGAACCGGGTACTCGCCGTTGAGTTACTTGCGCATGTTTCCATTCGACAAGATCAAGATCGACAAGTCGTTCGTTAATGACTTGTCGAACCGCGCCGACTGCGCGGCCATCGTCTGTGCCGTTACCGGCCTCGGCCGGAGCCTCAGCATCCTGACGACGGCCGAGGGAGTGGAGACGCAAGAGCAGTTCGAGCTGTTACGCGCCGCCGGCTGCAATCAAATGCAGGGTTATTTGTTTGGACGCCCCTGTCCCGTTGCCGACCTGACGTTTACGCCGTTGCAGAGCGGCCAGGCCGCTTAACCGGAAAAGCCGAAAAATTCAACCGCCGCAAGCCCCTCGCACCGCGCGATTGCGGGCCTTAATGTGGGCAAACAAGCGATTCGCCCATGAACGTACTCAATGTTCCCACGCCGGGCTGGATGACCGAGGACCTGGTTCTCCTTGAGGAACAGGCGAGCCGTTTCATCGCGGCGGAGTTCGTGCCGCATCTCGACCGCTGGCATGAAGAGGGAATCTATGGCCGCGACGTTTGGACCAAGGCCGGACAGGCGGGCCTGCTCTGCGCTTCAATGCCGGAGGAGTATGGCGGGGCGGGCGGCAGCTTCGCCCACGAGGCGGTGATCAACCGCGAATTGTCGCTTGCGGGTTTCGACACGTTCGGCGCGCCGCTGCATTCGGGCATCGTCGCACCCTACATTCTGCATTACGGTACCGAGGAACAGAAGCGGCGCTGGCTGCCAAAGCTCGCCACCGGCGAAATGGTCGGCGCCATCGCCATGACCGAGCCTGGCACTGGCTCCGACCTGCAGGGCGTGCGCACGACGGCGAAGAAATCCGGCAACGGTTACGTGCTCAACGGCTCCAAGACCTTCATCACCAATGGTCAGCACGCCAACCTCGTCATCGTCGTCGCCAAGACGGATCCCAAGGAAAAGGCCAAGGGCGTATCGCTCATGGTCGTGGAGACCGACGGCGCGCAGGGCTTCCGGCGCGGGCGCAAGCTGAAGAAGCTCGGCATGGATTCCGCCGACACATCTGAATTGTTCTTCGAGGATGTTGCATTGCCAGCGGAGAGCCTGCTCGGCACCGAGGAGGGCCAGGGCTTCGCGCAGCTGATGACCGAGTTGCCGCAGGAGCGCCTCATCGTCGCCGTCCACGCGGCCGCGATGATCGAGCGCGCGCTGCGCCTAACCATCGATTACACCAAAGAGCGCAAGGCCTTCGGCAAGGCAATCGTCGAGTTCCAGAACACGCAATTCGTGCTCGCCGAATGCAAGACCGAAGCCACCATCGCCAAGATCTTCACCGACCATTGTATCGAGCGTCATATCAAGGGCGAACTCGACACGGTTACCGCTTCGATGGCCAAATATTGGCTCACCGATCTTCAAGGAAAAGTCATCGACCGCTGCCTGCAATTGTTCGGCGGTTATGGCTATATGGATGAGTATCCGATCTCGCGCATGTTCCGCGACGCGCGCGTATTTCGCATCTACGCGGGCACCAACGAGATCATGAAGCTCATGATTGCGCGCAGCCTGTAAGGCGCAAGGAGGACGGCGATGACCGAGGCCCTGGTTTACGACCACGTGCGCACGCCGCGTGGCCGCGGCAAGGCGGACGGCGCCCTGCACGAAGTGACCGCGCTCAATCTTGCGACGCAGGCGCTTGCCGCCGTACGCAAGCGTAACGAGCTCGATCCTTTGCTCGTGGATGACGTCGTGATGGGTTGCGTCGATCCGGTCGGCGAGGCCGGCGGCGACATCGCGCGCGTTGCCGCGATCTGCGCCGGATTCGGGGACGAGGTTCCGGGCATCCAGATCAATCGCTTTTGCGCCTCGGGCCTCGACGCCGTCAATTTCGCGGCGGCGCAAGTCATGTCCGGCCAGCACGACATGACCATTGGCGGTGGCATCGAATCCATGAGCCGCGTCGGCATCGGCGCCTCAGGCGGCGCCTGGCCGGTGGATCCCGAGATTGCGATCCGCTCGTATTTCATGCCGCAGGGTATTTCCGCCGATCTGATCGCAACGAAATACGGCTTCTCGCGCGACGATGTGGACGGGTATGCCGTCGAGAGCCAAAAGCGCGCGGCGAAAGCTTGGGACGAGGGGCGATTCAAGAATTCCGTCATCCCGGTCAAGGACGTCAACGGCATCACGATCCTCGCCAAGGATGAACATATGCGGCCGTCGACGACGATGCAGACGCTGGCGCAATTGCAACCGTCGTTCGTGCAGATGGGCGAGCTCGCCGGCTTCGATGCGGTCGCCGTGCAGAAGTATCCGGAGGTCGAGGCGGTCAATCACGTCCACACGCCGGGCAATTCATCCGGCATCGTGGATGGCGCCGCCGCGGTGCTGATTGGCAACAAGAAGGTTGGCCGCAGCGCCGGCTTGAAGGCACGCGCGCGCATCAAGGCATTCGCCAATATCGGTTCCGAACCGGGCATCATGTTGACGGGGCCGATCCCGGTGACCGAGAAGGTGCTCAAGAAGGCCGGAATGACGCTCAAGGACATCGACCTGATCGAGCTTAACGAGGCCTTTGCATCAGTGGTACTGCGCTACATGCAGGCCTTTGACATCGACCATGACAAGATCAACGTCAATGGTGGCGCCAACGCCATGGGCCATCC
>JACQTM010000113.1 GCA_016210825.1 Hyphomicrobiales bacterium | reverse complement strand
CGAGCATGGACGGCGCTTCTCGTGGGCGCGGCGATTACACTGATGCTCGGTGCGACGGCAGCACCAGGTCTCCTCGCCGACATTCTGGATATCGCCTTGGCCATCGTATTTCTTGGCTGGACTGTGTTACGGCTGGTTGGTCTTCTGACCGGCGAGCCTCTCCGGGCGCGGGCGCAACGAGCGAGCGACGCGCAGCTCCCCATCTACACCATCATTGTTGCGCTCTACCGCGAAGCCGCGGCGGCGAAGAATCTAGTCGCAGCGCTCGGCAACATGGATTATCCGCGCGAGAAACTAGACATCAAGCTCGTCCTCGAGCACGACGATTTTGCAACGCGGGCCGTGATCGGCGCGCTGCGGCTTGAACCGCCATTCGAGATCATTTTTGCTCCACGTGACGGGCCGCGTACAAAGCCCAAGGCACTCAATGCCGCGCTTCCTTTCGCGCGTGGCGCTTACACGGCGGTGTATGATGCCGAGGACCAGCCGGATCCGGATCAGCTCCGTCTTGCGCTGCAAGCTTTCCGGCGCGGCGGCGATCGGCTCGCCTGCGTGCAAGCGCGTTTGTCCATCGATAACACCCGCGATGGTTGGCTCACGCGCATGTTCACGGCCGACTACGCAGGGCTGTTCGACGCTTTTTTACCGGGCATCGCCGCGCTGCGGCTGCCGCTCCCGCTTGGCGGGTCGTCCAATCATTTCCGCACCGCGATCTTGCGCAAGATTGGCGCCTGGGATGCCTACAATATGACCGAGGACGCCGATCTCGGAATTCGGCTGGCGCGATTCGGATATCGCACGGACGTGATCGCATCCACGACTTATGAGGAAGCGCCGGCGCGATTTCTGCCATGGTTGCGTCAGCGTACTCGCTGGTTCAAGGGCTGGATTCAGACCTGGTTCGTGCACATGCGCCGGCCGCTGCGTTTGCTGGCTCAATTGGGCGTACTTGGCTTCGCCGTATTCCAGCTTGTCGTTGGCGGCACCGTGCTCGCCGCGTTGGTGCATCCGGTTTTCATCGCCGCCATCGCCTGGCAGCTTGCAACCGATGCAACATTGGCACGCGAGCACAACATCGTCGCCTTCATGATGCTGGCATTGCATGGCGGGACGCTGATCGCGGGATATGCGGTGTCCGCGCTGCTCGGCTTCATTGGCCTTGCACATCGCGGGCTGCGCCGTTGCGCCTGGGTGCTGCTGCTGATGCCGCTTTATTGGCTCATGCTGTCGCTTGCGGCTTGGCGCGCGCTATTCCAGCTCGTACGCGATCCCTATGGCTGGGAGAAGACAGAACACGGGCTCGCGCGCACGTCGCGGCGAGCGGTGGAGGCCGGGAATCGCGGCAGCGTTATGCCCGCGTCTCAGTTCAGAACTGATACATCGCGCGAAAGATAACTTTACGGTAGAGACGCTCGGCATTGGGAAGCCGCCCGGCTTGGTGGTGTTTCAACGCCGAATAAAAAAATCCGCAATGCTTGGAGGGCGGCGCCAATATCGGGCGATCGCGCTTAGAGATACTTGCGTAATTCGGCCGCCGCCTCTTCCGGCCGCCGTTTGATATTGAACGGCGCGATAAACCGGCCTTGCTTATCCATCAGATAAACGAGGGCGGAATGGTCATACGTGTAATCGCCGCCCGCGAGCGGCACTTTCTTGGCATAGACTCGATAAGCCTTTTCCATCGCGGCGATGGCGGCGGGGTCGCCGGTCAGTCCGCGCAAATGCGGATCGAAGCTCGACAGATAATCCTTGAGTTTCGCCGGCGTGTCGCGCTCCGGATCGACACTGACGAACAGCGCGCCGACACGATCGGCGTCTTTTCCAAGTTTGGTCAAGACTTCGGATGTCTCAAACAAGGTCGTTGGACAGACGTCGGGACAATGGGTGAAGCCGAAGAACACCAGGAACGGCCGGCCCTTCATGTCGCGGTCGGTGATGGTGCGGCCATCCTGATCGACAAGCTCGAACGGCCCGCCGATGGCGGATGCTTGCGGGATGCCCGCGCCCGGCATTCGGCCAAGAATAAGAAAAACCGCGCTGGCAAAAAGCACGAGACCGGCGGTGAAGGACGTAACGACGAGGACGATGCGGGTCGTGCGCGGGCTCATCGGCCGATCATTCTCTTCCGCTCAAAAGCAGGCGGCGATGCCGGCGAGGATCATTTCGTAGAACACCGCCGTGCCATACCGCGCCCATAGCACCAGTGTGCCAGCAACCAGGATGCCCGCAGTCGCCCCTGCGATGACCAATAAGCGCGTTACTTGACGCGGAGAAGCTGAAGCAAGATCCAGCATCGAATTTTCCCTTTGCCTTCACATAGGCTCGATCCGCACCGCAGGCAACCGCAGGCGTGACGACTTTTGCCGTCGCTCGCGCGCGCCTTCCTTGATGCCGCGGCGGGCAACATTCGCGGATCATGGCTGGCTTGCCAACCGAAGGGGCCTTGGAAGGTCCGCCTTCGCTCTGCGAGCTTCGGCGGACAGCCTTCGTACTCATGGGCTTACCGAGCCGAAGCTTAAGGAGCAGCGAAGGCTGGAGCGGGCGAAGGGAATCGAACCCTCGTATGCAGCTTGGGAAGCTGCCGTTCTGCCACTGAACTACGCCCGCGTACGGCGATTTTAGGATGCTGGGTACTTATTGGGTACTTCTTTTTGCCTTCGCTACGAACCGTTCACAAAGCGGTGAATCACCGCGAGCCGACTTGTCGTGGTTGAAATTTCCATACGCGAAGACGTCGGCTTCTGGCACCGAAGGGACCGGCCGACCACGCGCGCTAATGTCTGCTCATCGGGATGAAGCAGACTCGATGCGAGCATGCCGCTACTTCAGAAACTGACCCATCTCGGCCGTGGGCGATGCATGACGTGGCGGGGTATCATGGCTCGCCACATACCCTGCGTTGTTACTGAACGCTAGCGCTTTCCCATAATAATCGGCCGAACGCGGTCCAATGCGGAAGGCCCCCTCGGACGAACCCGAAGGGCCGGACCAGCTCAAGCGCCATCAGGCTGAACGTCGC
The DNA here is from genome assembly GCA_016210825.1 of Hyphomicrobiales bacterium. Lineage (GTDB taxonomy): Bacteria > Pseudomonadota > Alphaproteobacteria > Rhizobiales > Xanthobacteraceae > JACQTM01. The sequence goes on along the minus strand of JACQTM010000113.1, from coordinate 123 downwards.
CTTAGCGAGTGCAGTTCGTCCGAACCAACACGGTCATCGGGTCGAGGTCGAATTCGTCTGCAAAGTTCTTCCCAAACAGCTCCAGCCAGCCGGCCTGTGCCCGATAGGCGGGCTTTTCACGGG
>JACQTM010000134.1 GCA_016210825.1 Hyphomicrobiales bacterium | reverse complement strand
GACGCCGCGCGCATCGAGCAGATTGAACACATGGGACGCCTTGATGCACTGATCGTAGGCCGGCAGCGCCATCCGGTGGCGCTTGCGGTCGGCATCGGCCCAGCCGGCGTCGAGGTATTTCTTGCAGGCCGCCTCCGCCATCTTGAACTGCTCGAACAGCATGGCGGTATCGGCGAATTCGAAATTGTGCCGGGAATATTCCTGCTCGGCCTGCAGGAACACGTCGCCATAGGTGACTTTCTTGTCGTCGTCGCGGCCGTTGATGTTGAGCGCGAACACATTGTCGACGCCCTGCACATACATGGCCAGCCGCTCAAGCCCGTAAGTGAGCTCGCCGGCGACCGGCGCGCATTCGAAGCCGGCGACCTGCTGAAAGTAAGTGAATTGCGAGACTTCCATGCCGTCGCACCAGCATTCCCACCCAAGGCCCCAGGCACCGAGCGTCGGACTCTCCCAGTCATCCTCGACAAAGCGGATGTCATGCAGCTTGGCGTCGATGCCGATGGCGTAAAGCGATTTGAGATAGAGCTCCTGGATGTCCGGCGGCGAGGGTTTGAGGATCACCTGGAACTGGTAATAGTGCTGCAGGCGGTTCGGGTTTTCGCCGTAGCGGCCGTCCTTCGGCCGGCGCGAGGGCTGTACATAAGCCGCGTTCCAGCGTTTGGGTCCGAGCGCGCGCAACATGGTTGCCGGATGGAACGTGCCCGCGCCCACTTCCATGTCATAGGGCTGCAAGATCACGCAGCCATAGTCCGCCCAATATCGTTGCAGGGTCAGGATCAAGCCCTGGAAGGATTTCGCCGGATTGAGGGAATCTTGCTGCATGAGAAGCGGCGGGCTCGCGTCGGTGCTCACGCGCTACGGAGCAATCTGGAATGCGCGCGAAAGCTATCGGCGGTCTCAATGGGGGTCAAGGCACGCGTTTTACGGGGCTTACAATATGTAAGTATGTAAGTCGCGTGAAAGCGGGCGAATTTTCCGTCAAAACAACACTAATCCCAAGCTTCACTGGTAACGCGGGCGTAACAACAGCCATCTAGTGAACTGGAACATGCGTATCGCATTCGCGCAGCCGGCAACAGTTGCTGTGAACCTGCAAGCAGCAAGCGCGACAAATGGGCATGGGGGGAGGCAAGTGGGAGACCTCCAATGTTCCTAGCGATTCTCGTTACAGCCTTCGTTAGCCTGTTCGTTGGCATTGTGATTCTTGGTCACATCTTCTTGCTGATGGCCGCGTTCCACGGCAAGAGTGGACGCGAACAGGCGATTACCGATGCGACCAGTGACATGAATGACGCCGCGTCGGCAGACTTGGTTCACGTTAGGCGCTGATCCGCGCCCTGCTCTCAATTTTTCGTTTCGGCTGCATCCGGATCGCCTTCGAGGGACAGCCTCAATGTCCCTCGAAGGCGACCAGCGTGCGCACCGGCACGTCGAGCTTGCGCAATTTGTCGGCGCCGCCGAGCTCAGGCAAATCGATGATGAAGCAGGCGGCGAGCACGTTCGCCCCCATCTGGCGCAATAGCTTGACTGCACCCTCGGCGGTGCCGCCGGTGGCAATCAAATCATCGACAAGGATGACCCGCTCGCCGGGCGCCACGGCGTCGTCGTGCATCTCCATCTCGTCGAGGCCGTATTCCAGCGAATAGGCGATGCGCACGGTGGTGTGCGGCAGCTTGCCTTTCTTGCGGATCGGTACGAAGCCGGCCGAAACCTGATGCGCCACCGCCCCGCCGAGAATAAAACCGCGCGCTTCGATGCCGGCCACTTTGTCGATCTTCATGCCCGCCCATGGCTGCACCAGCTCGTCCACCGCGCGGCGGAACGCGCGCGCCGAGCCGAGCAATGTCGTGATATCGCGAAACATGATCCCGGCTTTCGGGTCATTCGGGATGGTGCGGATCGCGGCGCGCAGGTCGTTTTCTAGGGCGGGGGAGGTCATGAGGGCCTTTCAGCGTCATTGCCGGGACCGACACCGCAAGTCGGGTATACCCGACTTGCGGCGTTCAATCAGCGCAGAACTCGGGCATGCCCGAGTTCTGATGCAATCCATCTTGTAACAAATAGATGGATGCGCGGGTCAAGCCCGCGCATGACGTATTTATTATTTCAACACCCTGCCCGCCACCGCGTCGAGCTTCCTCAGCAGCGCCGGATCGCGCGCCTCGGGCGCGGTGATGATCGCGGTGTCGAGCGCACGGTCGGAGCCGATCGGACACGGCTCATGCTCGCGCGGAAAATCCTTGGCGAGCTGTGCGACCAGGCGCTTGGCTTTGTCGGCATTTGCCGTCAGCACCTTGATGATGTCGCTGACCTGCACCGCGTCGTGGTCCGGATGCCAGCAATCGTAATCGGTCACCATCGCTACGGTCGCGTAGCAAATCTCTGCCTCGCGGGCGAGCTTGGCTTCCGGCATGTTGGTCATGCCGATCACCGAATAGCCGAGCTGCTTGTAGGTTAAGCTTTCGGCGAGCGTGGAAAATTGCGGCCCTTCAATGCAAACGTAAGTCCCGCCGCGCACGACGGTCATGCCGGCGTCGCTCGCGGCCTGCGCGATGTGGATCGGAAGCCGCGGCGACACCGGATGCGCCATCGAGACATGCGCAACGCAGCCCTTGCCGAAGAATGAGCTCTCGCGCTTGTAAGTGCGGTCGACAAATTGATCGATCAGCACGAAGGTACCGGGCGGCAATTCCTCCTTGAACGAGCCGCAGGCCGAGAGCGAGACGAGATCGGTCACGCCTGCGCGCTTGAGTACGTCGATATTGGCGCGATAGTTGATATCCGAAGGAGAGAGTTTGTGCCCCGGGCTGTGGCGCGACAGGAACACCACCGGCAAGCCGGCAATCTCGCCGATGCGCACCGCGCCTGACGGTTCGCCCCACGGAGACTTGATGTTTTGCTCGCGCACTTTTTCGAGGCCCGGCAGATCGTAGATGCCGGAGCCGCCGATAATGCCGAGAACCGATTTGGTCATTGTCAGTTTCCCACTTGTCCCGGACGCGGTGCAGCGCGAGAGCGGTGCACCGCTGATCCGGGACCCATCACGTCGTTATCTATAATGGATCCCGGGTCAGCAGCGCACCACATCGCAAGTCGGATATATCCGACTTGCGACACTTAAATTGGGTAGCCCGAAGTCGGGTATACCCGACTTCGGGTGTGCTGCGCTGCGCCCGGGAAACAAATTCGCAAAAACGAAGGGCCCCGGAACGGGGCCCTTCGTCAAGACTGGAATATCGCTCAGGCGTGCCCGTGCACGTCCGTCCACACCTTCTTCTTCGTAAAGTAGAGCAGGCCGGAGAGAACGATCAGGAAGATCATCACCTGGAAGCCGATGCGCTTGCGCGCTTCCATATGCGGCTCGGCGGCCCACATCAGGAAGGCGGCGATGTCCTTGGAATATTGATCGATCGTCGCCGGCGCGCCGTCGTCATACGTGACTTGGCCGTCCTGCAGCGGTTGCGGCATAGCGATGGCGTTACCTGGGAAGTAGGAATTGTATTGCATGCCTTCGGGCATGGTCATGCTCGCCGGTTTTTCGCCATAGCCCTTCATCACGGCAACGATGTAGTCCGGCCCCTGCTCCTGAAATTGCGTGAACATGTCGAAGACAAACCACGGAAATCCGCGCTCATAGGTGCGCGCCTTGGCGATCACCGAGAAATCCGGTGGCACCGCGCCGTTATTGGCCGCGCGCGCGGCCTGATCGTTGGCGAATGGCTTCGGGAAACTATCGGCCGGGCGACCCGCACGTTCGGTCGCATTGCCCTGATCGTCGATGTCCTTGATCATGTATTCGGCGGCGACGGCGGCTGCCTGCGCAACCGAAAATCCTGGACCGCCGGGCTCGGCGAGATTGCGGAACGACAACAGTTCGAGCGAATGGCAGCTTTGGCAAACTTCGCGGTAGATCTTAAAGCCGCGCTGCAATTGCGCGCGGTCGTAATAGCCGAACGGGCCCGAGAAGGACCATTTCTGGCGCGGTGGATGTTCGGCCTCGGCGGCCGAAGCTCGCGTCGAAATTCCTGTAAGAATGCCGAGCGCAACCGCGAGAATGGCAATTGCCGCCGCGGCGCCCTTACCCTTGAGCACGCTTTCCGAGATCGAATTCGGCAACGGCTTCGTCTTCTCGTAGCGGCCGAGCAGCGGCAGAATGATCAAAAAGTGCGCGAAGTAATAGGTGGTGAGAATGCGCGCGGCGATAACGTAGCCGCCCTCGGCGGGTTTCGCCCCGAGCCAGCCAAGCCCGACGCAAACGAGCGCGAACACCCAGAAAAATTGCCGGTAGAGCGGACGGTAACGCGCCGAGCGCACCTTTGAGGTGTCGAGCCACGGCACGAAGGCGAGGATGGCGATCGAGGCGGCGAGCGCGATGACGCCAAGCAGCTTGTCCGGGACCGCGCGCAGGATCGCGTAGAACGGCAGGTAATACCATTCCGGCACGATATGCGTCGGCGTCACCGCCGGGTTGGCTGGAATGTAATTATCCGGGTGTGCGAGATAGTTCGGCATGTAGAAGACGAACCACGCCAACAGGATGCAGAAAACCGCGATCAGAAATGAATCCTTAGCGGTGGCGTAGGGCGTGAACGCCACCGTGTCCTTGTCCGATTTCGGTTCGATGCCGGTCGGATTGTTCTGACCGACGACGTGCAACGCCCAGACATGCAGAACGACGACGCCGACGATCACAAAAGGTAAAAGGTAATGCAGTGAGTAGAAGCGGTTGAGCGTCGGGTTGCCGACCGCATAACCGCCCCAGAGCCAACCCACCACCGCTTCGCCCACGCCGGGGATAGCCGAGAATAGGTTGGTGATCACCGTCGCCGCCCAGAAGCTCATCTGCCCCCAGGGCAGCACGTAGCCCATGAACCCCGTGACGATCATGAGCAGCAAAAGAATCACGCCCAGGATCCACAGCACTTCGCGCGGCTCCTTGTAGGAGCCGTAATAGAGACCGCGGAACATGTGGATGTAAGCGGCGAGGAAGAACATCGAGCCGCCGTTGGCGTGCAGATAGCGCAGCAGCCAGCCGTAATTGACGTTGCGCATAATGTGCTCGACGGACTTGAAGGCGAAATCGACGTGCGGCGTGTAATGCATCGCGAGCACGATGCCGGTAACGATCTGCACGGCGAGCATGAAAGAGAGGATGCCGCCGAAGGTCCACCAATAGTTCAGGTTGCGCGGGGTCGGATACGCGACGAACGAGGAATGCACAAGGCTCGCGATCGGCAGCCGGCGCTCCATCCATTTCATGAATGCGCTTTGCGGCTGGTACGTCGAATGTCCGCTCATGGTCGAACCTTGAATATCGAGAAGCGAGAAGATCTCAGCCGATCTTGATCTTGTTGTCGGTGACGAATTCGTAGGGCGGCAGCTCAAGATTCAACGGCGCCGGTCCGCGGCGAATGCGGCCCGAGGTGTCGTATTGCGAGCCGTGGCACGGGCAGAAGAAGCCGTCATATTCGCCCTGATGCGCGATCGGGATGCAGCCGAGATGAGTGCAGATGCCGATCAGCACGAGCCACTGATCGTGACCTTCCTTGACGCGTTTCTGGTCGGGCTGTGGATCGGGCAGCGTGTGCCAATCAACGGCCCGCGCCGCGTCGATCTCTTTCTTGTTGCGATGGCCGATGAAGATCGGCTTGCTGCGCCAGAACACCTTGATGACCTGACCCTCGGCGATCGGCGAGAGATCAACCTCGATCGGCGCGCCGGCGGCGATCGTTGAAGCGTCCGGGTTCATTTGCGAGATCAGCGGCCAGGTGGCCGCAAGCGCGCCGGTCGCTGCCACGACACCGGTCGCGATATAAAGAAAGTCGCGCCGCGTCGGCTCGGCCGAAGACATGGTTGCCACGGTTGAAGTCCCTCTCCGAATGCCGGAATAACCCGCCCGCGCTGTGAACAACCGGGGCCGAATGAGCCGTTCAAAGCGAACCCCTCGGCAGCGAGCGGACCGGGTGCGTCGAGCCACGCGGAAAACCGTTGGCGGTGCGCTCCGGCGGCGTTTTATTGGCACCCCTGCCGTATTTGCGCAAGCCCGCCAGCATGGCAATGACCAAAGGTCGCATAAGGTCTTTGCCGGCTTGCCGGTTTTGCTCCTTTAGGCCCCGCTTGCGGTAGGCTTTACCCCGCCATGCGGATTGCCCTTTTCGAGCCTGATATCCCGCAAAATACTGGGACGATTCTCCGGCTCTGCGCCTGTCTCGGCGTCGAGGTGCATATCGTGGAGCCGGCGGGTTTTCCGGTGAGCGATCGCGCCTTCCGCCGGGCCGGCATGGACTATCTCGATCGCGTCGCGCTCACGCGCCACGTCGCCTGGGCGGCCTTTGACGCCTGGCGGCGCGAGCGGCAGCTGCGTCTCGTGCTGTTTTCGACTCGCGCGGCGCAAAGCTACCTCGACCACGCCTTCCAGCCGGACGACATTCTATTGTTTGGTCGCGAGTCCTCGGGCGTTCCGGACAAGGTCTTTACTGCAGCCGACGCCCGGCTTCTCATCCCCATGCGTCCGGGATTGCGGTCGCTCAACGTGGCGATGGCGGCTGCTATGTCGCTGGGCGAGGCGCTGCGGCAGACGAAGGGCTTCTACACACCCGTCATCACCGGGGCGCCGCGAAGCGGCGAGACCCGGTGATCCCGCTTATTCGAAATGCAGTACCATCATGATCGGGGTCGCCGGGACAAGCCCGGCGACGACGGTGAAAACGAATGAAGTCCTCCCTCCCCGACCCGACAACCCTAAAGGACCGCAAGTCGCGCGCGCGCGCGTGGTTCGAGCGCCTGCGCGACGACATTTGCGCGGCGCTCGAGGCGATCGAGGACGCGTTACCCGCGGACGCACCGAACGGCGAGCGGCAACCGGGTCGCTTTTTGCGCACGCCCTGGAACCGCAATGACCACAAAGGCCAACAACCGATCTTGGGTTTACCCGAGATCGGCATGTCTAGTGCCGGGTCGGCTAAAGCCGGCCCGGGCGGCGGCGGCGTCATGGCGCTGATGCATGGCCGCGTGTTCGAGAAGGTCGGCGTCCATGTCTCCACTGTGCATGGCGAATTCGCGCCGGAATTCCGAAAGGACATCCCCGGCGCCGCGACCGATCCGCGCTTCTGGGCGTCCGGCATTTCGCTGATCGCGCATCCGCACAGCCCACACGTTCCCGCCGTGCACATGAATACGCGCTATGTCGTGACGACGAAAGCCTGGTTCGGCGGCGGCGCGGATCTTACGCCCGTGCTCGACGCGCGGCGCCGCCAGGACGACCCGGACACGATCGCCTTCCACGCGGCGATGAAACGCGCCTGTGACGCGCACGGCGCGGTCGCGCCCTACGATAAATATAAGACGTGGTGCGACGAATATTTCTTTCTTAAGCACCGGGGCGAACCGCGCGGCATCGGCGGAATCTTCTTCGACTGGCACGATTCCGGAAACTGGGACGCCGATTTCGCGTTCACGCAAGATGTCGGCCGCGCCTTCCTCGACGTCTATCCGGCGCTGGTGCGAAAAAATTTTGCAAAACCCTGGACCGATGCCGAGCGCGAGGAGCAGCTGGTGCGCCGCGGACGCTATGTGGAATTCAATCTGCTCTACGATCGTGGCACGATCTTCGGGCTGCGCACCGGCGGTAATGTCGAGTCGATTCTCTCCTCGCTGCCGCCGGTGGTGAAGTGGCCGTAATTCCTACTGTCATTGCCCGCGAAAGCGGGCAATCCAGTAACCGCGAAGACATATTGTTGATTGTTGAAGTCAGCGGTTACTGGATGCCCGGTCAAGCCGGGGCATGACGATGAGAGGCCGGTGGTGAAGTGGCCGCGAGCCGTCATTACCGCGCCGGCTGCAAATCCGCAGGCGAGATCAGCACGGAAAAGCGCTCGCACCAGATCACGACGCTGGAATAATTTTTCAAGTCCACGCCCGCGGGGATCACGTAGCGCTGGCTGCCCTTGAACGCGCGCAAGCCGCCGAGATCGACAAACATCGTATCCTTCACGGCGGCGGAGTCGCGGATATTCGCCTTCGGCACGAGATAAACGTGAAAGGCCGGCCCCGGCCCAACCTCGAAATCGGATTCGAGGAAGACGATGCGCTGATAAACGCTCACCTTGCCCTTGCCGTAATGGATCGGATCGGACGGGTTGGCGTGGATGAAATTTCCGGTCGCGACCAGCGGCGAGCGATCCGCCTCGGTGAGTTGTTCCGCGGCCGGCGGCGGCGGGAAAACATATGGAAAAATAAAGAATCCGAGGGCAACGCCGAACCCGGTTCCGAAAACGCCGCCGAGCAGAAAGATGGCAAGCGCTCGCCAAAATCCTCCCATGACCAATCCTCCCCAGCGCGCAATTTAACCTGGCGCTAACCATACGCCTTTCGTCGATGACACGCAGCGTGTGTGCAGCGTGTGTTTAGGCCGCCATGATTGCCGCGCGGATCGCCTCGTTGTTGCCGATGCGCGACACACGATCTCTTTACACAAATGCCTTTTTATCGCCCCCGAATTGAACCATTTCGCCACGATCGGCGTTTACAAGCGCCCGGTACAGACAAGCGATCGTCTCGCGGACGGCCTCGCGCGGAACCGCGTGTGGAAGCAAGTTAAAGCCAACACCCGAGAATGGGGGATTGATAATGCGTAGAGTCATACTCGCTCTTCTCGCGACCACGGGCTTCGTGGTCATCGCGACCGCGACCGCCTCGGCGGCGGACCTGCCGCGCAAGCCGGTCTACAAGGCGCCACCCGCGCCGCTTGCGGCGATCTACGATTGGACCGGCTTCTATATCGGCGGCCACCTCGGCGGCGCCTGGTCGAGCGAGGAAGCCACCCTCGCCGGCGGCGGTTCCAGCACCGGTCTCGATCCAAGCGGCTTTCTTGCCGGCGGCCAGTTCGGATTTAATTGGCAGAACGGCAACTTGGTGCTCGGCATCGAAGGCGATTTGTCCTGGACCAACGCCGACGGCTCCGGCACGCTTGCCGGCAATACCATCAGATCCGACCATAACTGGTACGCCACCGCCACGGGCCGCATCGGTTACGCCTGGAATAACTGGCTCGCCTATGTGAAGGGCGGCGCAGCGTGGATGGACGCCGACTATTCACTGGTCGGTGTCACCGCGAGCGACTCGCGCACCGGCTGGACCGTCGGCACCGGCCTTGAATGGGGCATCGCGCCGAATTGGTCGGCCAAGGTCGAGTACAATTACATGGATTTCGGCACCGACCGTTTCGCGCTTCCGGCGGCGACGGACATCGACACCCAGATTCACGCGGTGAAGTTTGGCCTCAATTACCGCTTCGCCCCATGGGGCGGCGCGATCTCCACGCGCTATTGATCGCTTCAATCGAACCGAATGAAAAAGCCCCGGAGCGCCGCTCCGGGGTTTTTGTTTTGCGGCGGCTGTTGCTTGTCAGACCGCGCGCCGCTTCAGGCCGTGCTGAATTAGCCGCCAGTGCAAAACATCAAGCCGGTCTTGGCCGAAAAATGGCTCGTCTTGAAACACCATTGTCGGTACGCCCCAGTGCCCGGCGGCGCGCAGCGCCGTGTCATTCGCTTTCAGCTTGGCTTCAAATTGTTCCGGTTGAGCCGCAATCGCGCGGTCAAGCGCGGCGAGATCGAGTCCGGCGCGCGCCGCCGCCTGGGCAAGATGATCGCCGAGGTGCCAATTGTCGGTCGTGCCGTCCCATAACAGCCGCGACACCTCGTCGCAAAAGGCAAGTCCCTTGCCCTGCTCCGCCGCGGCAACGCCCAACCGGCTGAGCCGGTAAATGTAGGGCTGCTCGTCGGCAATCGCCAAGGTTTGCAAATCTTGAACGATTGGGTCCGGCACCGGCCGGCGAAACGGCAGATTTTGAAACGCCGCTGCGCGCGCGCAATCGAGCAGAAAATAACGGCGCGCCAGCGGATTCATGTGACGAAAATAATCGGGATTACGGATCGCCGCCGGGTGCACGATGCGCACGTCGATGGCGATGGCGTAGTCGCGCGCCAACGCGACGAGGCGCGGCGTGGCGATATAGGAATAGGGGCTGCGGAATGACCAGTAGAGTTGGAGCGACAGGCTCATGACGGAACTCCAGATGATGCGGCGCTAACGAGGGAAGATTGGAAGCAAATAACATTCACGGTTTACGGCGACGTTTTACGCAGCGCCAACGACAACCGCGTGATCTGATGGAATTCGAAATTGCTCGGCCGCGCGCCGCTCAACCGGCGTCAAGCCGCGGCTATGACCTTCGTTATAATTGCCGCCAATGCGGCCTTATCGACGGTAAAATCGGCGGCGATCCATGCCGTTTCCGCCGCGCGCAGCGCCGCGCCGAGCGCCGGACCTTTGGCAACGCCACGCCGCATGAAGTCGTCGGCGCTTAGAGGAAAAATCGGCGGCGTCCAGCGTTGCGGCAAAGCCGCGAAGTCGCGCCATGCCACGTCCGCGGCCCCCTCCTCCCACGAGCGCGCCCAGGCAACGAGCACGCGATCGACGTAGCGTTCGGAGCCGAGACGATAGAGCAGCGCGCGGCCGGCATTGGCGTCCACTGGCGCTACTCGCCACCAACTCTCGCCCATCGACGCCAGCCGCTCATGTTCGGCATTGGCAAGACGCAAGCGCTGCCACAGCCGCTCGGCATCTTCGACCACGAACACACCGAGCGCGCCGAGCCGGCGCACGGGATCGGCCGGAGTGGCGGATGCAGCTTCGACCTTGATCATGTTCTCGAAGCTCGCGAGGAAGGGAACGCCGCCAAGGATCGGACCCAGCAATCCGTATTCCAGCATCAACGCAAGCATCGCCACCGCATGGCGCGCGAGCAAGAGCTTGAATAATTCCGCGCGCACGCGTTCACGCGACAACGCGTCGAGGCTGGCGCGCGCCGCGACACAGGCATGCAGGCCGGCGGCATCCGGCGCGCCCTCGCCATACGCGGCGTGACAACGGAAAAATCGCAAGATGCGAAGATGATCCTCGGCAATTCGCATTGCCGGATTGCCGATAAAACGCACCGCGCGGCGCTTTAGATCCGCAAGCCCGCCGACATAGTCGTGGACCGAACCGTCGGCGGTCACCGAAAGCGCGTTCATGGTGAAGTCGCGGCGCTCGGCGTCGCGCTTCCAATCACGGCCGAATGCCACCTTGGCCTTGCGGCCGTAGGTCTCGACGTCCTCGCGCAATGTCGTGACCTCGAAGGGCCGTCCGTCGACCACCACCGTGACGGTCCCGTGATCGATCCCGGTCGGCACCGCCTTAAAGCCCGCCTTTCCGACGCGGCGCACGACATCCTCAGGCACAGCCGTGGTCGCAACGTCAATATCGACGACGTCGATGCCAAGCAACGCGTTGCGTACCGCGCCGCCGACGACGCGCGCCTCCTCCCCGTCGCGATCGAGCACGCCGAGCAAGTGCGCCAACGGCCCGGCGCGCAGCCAATCCGCCTCGAGGCGTGGGGCCGTCATGCCTGATCCCAACCCGTCCGATCTCACTTCACCGTCCCGGGCACGAGCTTACCGCCCTCGATATGCGCCGGAATATAGGTCGAACCGATCGGCACGCCGCCGAATTGCGCGAACACCACGAAGCTGCCGATCATCAGCAAGAAAGCGGCGGCGGTGAGCCAGATAAGGCGCGTGACCGACCAGGATTCCGGATCGAGCAGGTGCGTGCGCGTCGCCACAAGAAATGCCGCGTAGAGCACGAACGGTAAGGCGAACAAAACGATCTCGGTGAGTACCGGGCGTATCATGAGAATTCTCCATCCCTCCCCCGCTTACGGGGGAGGGTGGACGCGAGCGGCAGCGAGCGGCCGGGTGGGGGCGCATCGCAACGCATATGATTCATCCCACCCGACTCCCCGCTTCGCGGGGAGCCACCCTCCCCTTTCAGGGGAGGGATCAAGAAACGAGCGAGCAGAATTGTTTTCATCCTCGATAAATCCGCTCGTAAAGATTGCGTAGGATACCCGCAGTCACGCCCCAAATATATCGCTCCCCGAACGGCATGGCGTAATACTCGCGCCGGAAGCCGAGGCCGCGCCAGTCGTCGCGGGCATGGCGTTGATGGTTTTCCGGCGCCATCAGGAAGCTGAGCGGGACTTCGAAAGCGTCGGTGACTTCGCGCGCATAGAGCGCGAGCACATAGGACGGATCGACGCGCGCGACCAGCGGCAGCACGCGGAAGCCGGATAAAGTAAGATAGAGGTCGAGGTAGCCGATCGGCTGGACAAAACGCCGATCGAGCCCGGTCTCCTCCTTGGCTTCACGCAATGCCGCTTCGAGCGGACCATTGTCGCCTTCGTCGATCTTACCGCCGGGAAACGCGATCTGCCCGGCGTGGTTCGGTAATTCCGTGGTGCGTTGCGTCAGCAAGATGCCTGGCTCGGGACGATCCACCACGGGAACGAGCACTGCCGCGGGCCGCGTCGCCGCGGCGCCCGCGCGCTCCCACATTGATGGATCGAGATCGAGATCGCCGCGCGTTGCCGGCGCCGCGGGGTCGTTTAGCGCCGCCGGCACATCGAGGTTGAGCCGCGCACGTGCGCGATCGAAAAATTCGTGCGGCGGGGAAATGCCGGTTGCGGATGCGGCCGGCTTCATCACGCAGGCTCCCTAACCTGATCGGCGCGCGCCATAACGAAGAACTCTCCGCCCGATGCAATTCCGAACATGCGCTCACCCTCAATGTCGCGCTCTTCGCCGAGCGCGACGAGGTCATAGAACAGCGCACGCGTCACCTTCGCCCACAACTCGCGCCGCACATGCAGGTAAGGCTTCAGCCCTCCGGTTTTCGGCTCGGGATCGAAACGCAGCACGTGTCCCGGCCCGCAGGCGATCCACTCATCCACATTGGTGCGGAAATGCAATACGCGCTCGCCGGCACAATCCTCGGCCTTCATCTCCACCGCGACGAACGGCGCATCGTCAACGACGATGCCGACCTTCTCCACCGGGGTGACGAGGAAGTGTTTGTCGCCCTCACGCTTGAGTACCGAGGCGAACAACTTGACCAGAGCCGGGCGGCCGATCGGCGTCTTTAAATAGTACCAGGTGCCGTCGGCGGCGATGCGCATGTCGAGGTCGCCGCAATAGGGCGGGTTCCACAGATGCACTGGCGGCGGGCCGCGGCGCCCTTCCTGGCGCGCCGCGCCGAGAATGCCGTCCATACTGTCTTGTTGCCGCCTTTGCTTCGCCATTCTTTATCCTAGGGTATCGCGATGACCGGATCGCGGTTTCGTGATCGTCCGAACTCTTGGCGCCAGGCCCCTGAAAATAGCGTAAGCTACGGGCGAAAGAAGAGAATCGGTTGCGTAACCATGACCGTGGCGGGGATGTTGCATAGCCGCATGGTGTTTTAATCGTTGGTGGCTGCCGCCGACCGCAGCCAGAATAACGTCAACAATATAGGAGCGCGTCATGCCGGTTACCGGCGGTGAAGGTCTCGAAAAGCTCGAAGATATGATCGTGCGTGCGGCCGAAACCACGGCCGCCAACGCGCGCGCCGCGAAGGCGGCAATCGGCGGTGTGATCTTTGGCCAAGAAAGCGTCGTCGAGCACGCCCTGATCACGGTGCTCTCCGGCGGCCATGCACTGCTTATCGGCGTGCCAGGGCTCGCCAAGACCAAACTCGTCGACGCCATGGGCACAGTGCTCGGGCTCAACGCCCGGCGCATCCAGTTCACGCCAGACCTCATGCCTTCCGACATTCTCGGCAGCGAAGTGCTGGAGGAGAGCCCGGGTGGCAAGCGCACCTTCCGCTTCATCCCCGGTCCGATCTTCGCGCAATTGCTGATGGCCGACGAAATCAATCGCGCGAGCCCGCGAACGCAATCGGCATTGCTGCAAGCGATGCAGGAGCAACACGTCACCGTTGCTGGCACGCGTCACGATGTGCCGCGGCCCTTCCACGTCCTCGCGACACAAAACCCGCTCGAACAGGAAGGCACCTATCCGCTGCCCGAGGCGCAGCTCGATCGCTTCCTGATGGAGATCGACGTTGATTATCCCGACCGCGACGCCGAGCGCAAAATGCTGTTCGACACCACGGGCGCGGAAGCCGCGCGGCCAAAGCAGGCGATGACCGCCGACGAGTTGATTGCGGCGCAACGTCTGGTGCGCCGCCTGCCTGTCGGCGAATCCGTGGTCGAAGCCATCCTCTCCCTCGTACGCGCCGCGCGTCCGGGTCAGGAAGGCGCCGACCTCGGCAAATTGATCGCCTGGGGTCCGGGTCCGCGTGCGAGCCAGGCGCTGATGCTGGCGGTGCGCGCACGCGCTCTGCTTGACGGGCGGCTCGCGCCCTCCATCGACGACGTGGTGGCGCTGGCCGAGCCCGTGCTCAAGCACCGCATGGCGCTCACCTTCGCGG
>JACQTM010000133.1 GCA_016210825.1 Hyphomicrobiales bacterium | reverse complement strand
TGCGCCATCTGAATGGCGCTATGACCGTACCCACTATAAAGACGCTTATTGATTTCCCGCACCTCGGTAAAATCGAAAGTCCGTAGAGTCGTTCGCGCGACCTGATCGAGTGGCGTATTATTGGAAAATATCGCCGGTTCATCACGCGCAGCGTCCACTAGCGCGGAGAGGACAGCGGTTTGAGCACCGGTCGTAATGAGCGGCACGCCGACCCTGCTGCGATTCCATTCACGATAGGCCTGTTGGGCGATCAATAATGGAAAAATGATGCAAGCAAGTTTTATCGCGCCATGCCAAAGTGATTTGCGTTCCTTTGTTACGCTGTCATCAGAAAGCCACTCTACGAAGGCGGCGGTGAATGCCAATGGAATCAATCCAACGGCAAGAAAAAGGGTCGCCTCGCGAAGCATGAATGCGGCCGAAATCGCGAGCCCAGCGCCGAGCGCCGCGAAAATGTTCAGATGCTGATTCAACACCGCACCAGCGAGAAAACAGATGGCTATGGTGAGGGCACTGGCGTTGAGACTGTCGGTAATGATCACCTGATCGAGCGCCAGCTGCAGCGATGTTGCTTGCGCCACCGCAACCAGCAGCGCCAAACCCGTGCCAAGCGCAAATGCGCGTGCAAGTCGAAAGACAAAAAATGTTGCAATCAGCGAAACGGCGATTTGAATGAATGCGACCAGCCAGAGCGCATTATTTCCAGCGGCAATTTTAGCTGCCGCGATGATAGTTGGATAACCGGCCATGCGGAATAACGTTGCGGGAAAATCACCTTCGGTCAGGCCACTGCCAGTGAGCTGACCGCGGAGCATGAAATCGGCGAACTCGGTATAGCCGTTCGAATCCGGCATGATCGTTGGGCCGAAGCTGATAAGAAATCCGACTTTGATTACGGCAAGCGCGGCAAGCATCAACGCCAGATGTGGCGTGAACGGCATTCGGCCAGCTCTGGCTCCGATCAGACTAGTCATCGATGACCTTGCCAACCCCGAATGTCATCGTCGTTGGGTAGAACATGCGAGGCGGCTAACGCTACCGCGCCGGTCACGCTATGACGATATACCGGACACGGCGTGCTGAAAAAGTTATTTAATTTCATATGGATAGGACACCCGCATGTCCGTTTTCTTGTAATGCTTTGAATAAAAACGTGTTTGGGAAACCTGCACGCTCGTGGTCGCCAGCGGCATGCGGCCATGCTAGTGGATAGGCCGCAAATAGAATTGCGTCTTTCGGGGGTTGCGTCCGATATGCGAGCCGTCAAAGTCGGCGCGGAACAATCATTACGCGTGGGAGTGATCGGCGTCGGCGTCATGGGATACAACCATGCGCGCGTCTTTGCTGGTTTGCCCGGTGTGGAACTTGTTGGCGTCGCCGATCCGGATCCACGTCAGCGCGATCTCGTCAAACATGTTTTAGCCTGCCCGATTGTCGATCGTTTCGAGGCTTTGATCGATCTCGGCGTAAACGCCGTGACGATCGCAGCACCTACGCACTTGCACCACGAAATCGCGCTCAAATGCATCTCACAGGGCATCCACGTTTTGGTGGAGAAGCCAATCGCGTCATCGGTGGAGGAAGGGCGCGATATTATTGCCGCCGCGCGTCATGCCGGAGCAACGCTGATGGTTGGGCACGTCGAGCGTTTCAATCCTGCCGTGCGCGCCATCAAGCAAGCAATCGAAAATGAGGACATTCTTTCAATTGCCATCACCCGCGTCGGTCCGTTCCCGCCGCGTATGTCGAATGTCGGCGTTGTTATCGATCTCGCCGTCCACGACATCGACTTGATCCGTTGGTTCACAGATTCGGAAATTGTCGAGGTGCAACCGCAACTCTCGAGTGCGGTCGCCGAGCGTGAGGACATCGCACTGCTGCAATTCCGCACAGCCTCAGGCGTACTCGCGCATATCAACACTAACTGGTTGACACCTTTCAAGGCGCGCACCGTCCATGTCGCTACCCGCGGCAAGTATGTCATGGGCGATCTTTTGACGCGCCAAGTTACCGAATGCTTTGGCTTCCAGCCAGACGGCAGCTATTCCATGCGCCATCTCTCGGTTGGCCATGATGAACCTTTGCGCGCGGAGCTTACGGCTTTCGTCTCGGCAGTCCGCCATGGCAAGACGCCGGCCGTGACCGGGGAGGAGGGTGTCGAAAGCCTCGGCATCGCTATCCGCTGTCTCGAAGGCCGTGTACCGGCGGGACGAACGCAGCGCAAGAGCCCGCGCGTGGTCGCCGGCTGACGCGTGCTTTCGCGAAATTTGCGCCGCCACGGTTCGATTGCCGATTGAAAGCCCAATGAATCAACACGCCCGTCTCGATACGACGCCCATCCCATTCATCGATGTCGCTGCGCAGCGCCGCCGTCTCGGCAATGCAATCGATGACGCCGTGGGCCGTGTCCTCAATCATTGCCAATTCATGATGGGACCGGAAGTAGTGATATTCGAGCAGGCGCTGGCAAAATTCTGCGGTGCGCGACACGCGATTAGTTGCGCCAGCGGCACGGACGCCATCGTCCTCGTTCTCATGGCTAGGGGGATTGGCCGCGGCGATGCGGTGTTCTGTCCTTCGTTCACGTTCTGCGCCACGGCGGAAGCTGTCGCGCTGGTCGGCGCGACGCCCGTCTTCGTTGACGTGGAGAAAGCGACCTTCAACATCGATGCACTGAGCCTCAAACGAGCGGTCGCGACGGCAAAGCGGATCGGCCTGAAGCCGAAAGCCGTAATACCCGTCGATCTGTTCGGTCTACCGGCGGATCACGATGCCGTTGCCGAAGTGTCCGCCGCTGAAAATCTTTTCGTCCTCGATGATGCCGCACAGGCCTTTGGCGCGACCTACAAGAACCGTGCGGTCGGCACACTCGCGCCCGCAACGGCGACCAGTTTCTTTCCCGCCAAGCCGCTCGGGTGCTATGGCGACGGCGGCGCGGTGCTAACCAACGATGACGATCTAGCGGATGTCCTGAAGAGCTTGCGCATTCACGGCCAGGGCATGGATAAATACGACAACGTCCGCATCGGCATGACTGGACGCCTCGACACCATCCAGGCGGCAGTTCTAATCGAGAAACTCAAGATATTTTCCGACGAGATCGCGGCGCGCCAACGTATCGCGCAGGCTTATGCAGACGGACTTTCCGACGTTGCCATTGTGCCGAAAGTGGCGGACGGCTATCGCTCGGTTTTCGCGCAATACACCATCCGCCTTGCGGCCGGCCACCGCGATCGACTCGCCATTACTTTGAAATCGCAAGGGATTCCGACCGCGATCTATTATCCGAAGCCACTGCATCGGCAGGTGGCGTATCGTGAATTTCCGGTCGGAGATGGCGGATTATCCGTCTCCGACATGCTCGCCGACGAAGTCATTAGCCTGCCCATGCACGCCTACCTCGATGCGCCGACACAGACGCGCATTATCGAGGCCGTGCGGCGCGCGCTTAAAGGATGAGCGCGAACAGCCGCCGACTCGGCGTATAAGTCGGCCCTTGGTTCCTTACCATCGGCGGACGAATGTTCCGGCAATTTTCGATAGTCGGCGGCCTGACGCTCGTATCGCGCGTCAGTGGCTTTTTCCGCGACGTTGCGCTTGCTGCGATTCTCGGTGCCGGTCCCATGGCGGACGCCTTCTTCGTCGCGCTGCGCCTTCCCAATCATTTTCGGGCGATCTTCGCCGAAGGGGCGTTCAACGCCGCATTCGTGCCGGCCTATGCGCGTATTCGTGAGCAGGGGGGAGCGGAGCCCGCGCGGCTCTTCGCCGACCGTATATTCACATTGCTGCTCGCGAGCCAAGTCGTCCTGCTTGCAATCGCACTTTTGTTCACCCCGCAAGTCATCGCCATCTTGGCGCCGGGTTTTAACCAGGATCCCGGCCGCTACGTGCTCGCTGTCGAACTCACGCGTATCACTTTTCCCTACCTGTTACTGATTACGCTGGTCACGCTGTTTGGAGGGATTCTCAACGCCATCCAACACTTCGCCGCAGCCGCGGCGGCGCCGATTTTATTGAACTTGTCGATGATCACGGCACTGTTCTTCGCGGCATTATTCCCTACCGCGGGCCATGCCGCCGCTTGGGGCGTGCTGATAGCAGGCATACTCGAAGCCGCACTCGTCGGCGGGGATGCTTGGCGAATGGGCGTGATGACCTGGCTGCGCAGGCCACGCCTTGACCCCGACGTAAGAAAATTTTTCGTGGCTCTTGGTCCGGCAACAATCGGCGCGGGCGGTGTGCAACTTGCGCTATTCGCCGATACGATTATAGCCAGCTTTCTCGCGGCTGGCGCGCTTTCCGCGCTTTATTACGCCGATCGCCTCAATCAATTACCGATCGGTGTGATTGGGATCGCCGCGGGTACCGTGTTGTTGCCCGAGATGGCGCGCCGGTTCGCCGCGGGCGATGAGGCTGGTGCGCGGCGTGCGCAGAAACGGGCGATCGAGTTGACGCTGCTACTCTCGATTCCTTGCGTCGTCGCTTTCCTCGCAATTCCCGACCTTATCATGCGTGCATTGTTCGTACGCGGCGCATTTTCGACGGCCGATGCCGCGGCGGCGGGGGCGACGCTCACCGCCTACGCACTCGGCCTAATCCCCTTCGTGCTGCTTCGTAGTATGGTTGCTACTTTTTTTGCGCGCGGCGACACCGCGACGCCGGTCAAGGCCTCGCTTACGGCGGTCGCCGTCAATATTGCATTTAAAATCCTGCTGATGGGTCCGCTGGCGCAAGTCGGCCTTGCGCTTGCAACGACGATCGGCGCCTGGATCAATCTTCTTCTTATCGGTTGGTTTGCCATTCGCGCCGGCCTGTTCGCGTTCGAAGTTGAATTACGGCGCGTTGTCGTGAAACTTGCCTGCGCTGGCGCGATGCTTGCAATAATGCTCATGGTGGCGGCACGACCGCTTGCCGGATTGTTCGCTCAATTACCAATGCTGCGTGATGAAGCCACACTCACCATTCTCGTTATTGCCGGTGCGATAATTTATGGCAGCGCCGTCATCATCCTGCTTGGACGTTCGTGGCTCACGCAGTTCGGTCGAAATCCGCCCGCAAGCCATACCAAGGCGTAATCTCTGCCAATCACTCGTCGCATAGACAAGCCCGGCAACGGTCGTTATGGGTGCGTGCGAGGGGGGTGTGGTGCGGGGAGAGAAAGACAATAGATAACGGCCTCGTTCGTCATTCGGCATCTGATTGTGATTGCGCCCCCCCGAACATGACAAATTTTTCAACACTGTTTTGTCCGATTTTCGCCCGAACCGTCACGCTGCTTACGGTTTTCACGCTCGCCGGTTGCGGCGATGCTCAGAAACAGGATGCACCGCCGCCGCCAGCTGTCACCGTCGCCAACCCGATCAAACGTGTGATTGTCGATCACGACGAATATGTTGGGCGCTTTGTAGCCGTAGATTCGGTCGAGATTCGCGCGAAGGTGTCTGGCTATCTAGACAAAGTTCATTTCAAGGATGGCCAAATTGTTAAAGCTGGCGATCTCTTGTTCACAATCGACAAGCGTCCGTTCGAGCATGCGGTTGCGCAGGCGCGCGGAACGCTTGGACAATCCAAGGCAAACCTAGCCTTCACGGAAGCCGATCTGGCCCGTGGCCAACAACTCCTGCGTGACAAGACTATTGCCGAGCAAACTTACGACCAACGCGTTCAAGCCAAGCGGAATGCGGAGGCTTCGGTTGCCGCAAACGAGGCCGCCGTTCGTCAGGCAGAACTCGATCTCGAATTTACCGAATTGCGAGCGCCGATTTCCGGCCGCATCGGCGATCGCCGCGTCACTCCGGGAAATCTTGTTGCCGGCGGCACAGTACCGACCACGACACTGCTCGCGACAATCGTGTCGATCGATCCCATCCGTTTCGAATTCACCTTCGACGAAGGCTCATATCTGCGGTATGAACGGTTATCGAAGAACGGCAAGGATGTTGCGAGCCGCGGCGGTAGCGCCGACGTTAAACTTAAGCTGATCGATGAAGACAAATTCACGCACGAAGGCCATTTGGATTTCGTTGACAATGTCATCGATCGATCGACAGGTACGATCCGTGGCCGAGCGCAATTCGTCAATCCCTCGGGGATGTTCACACCGGGCATGTTTGCGCGGGTTCAGCTCGTAGCTTCGCCAGCTTACGAGGCGCTGATGTTGCCGGACACCGCGGTCGGCACCGAGCAATCAAGGAAATTTGTACTCGTCGCGGGCGAAGGCAACGTCGTCATGCAACGATATATTTCATTGGGCGATTTGGTGGATGGGCTGCGCGTAATCAAGACGGGGCTGCTCGCGGACGATCGGGTGATTGTCAACGGCCTGCAG
>JACQTM010000132.1 GCA_016210825.1 Hyphomicrobiales bacterium | reverse complement strand
AGAGCTACTTTGTTTTGGTTGTGGCGGTTGTCGCAAGCTCGGCGTGCTCCCCCTCCCCGTTGGGGTGTGGGTTGGGGTGAGGGGGGCCTGGAACTCTCGACCGCTCTAACCCCTCACCCGGATCGCTTCGCGATCCGACCTCTCCCCATGGGAGAGGTGGAGCGGAATTCGCGGCAAGTTCTGCGTCTGAAACAAAAAGCGCTGCAGCACCCACGTTGAATTCACCATGGCTAAATCCACTCCCGCGACGCTCGCTTTGCAAAAGGCGGGCGTCGCATTCACACTTCACGAATATGACTATGATCCAAATGCCGCGCACATCGGCATGCAGGCGGCGGAGGCGCTTGGCATTTCGCCGGCGCGGCTGTTGAAAACCTTGATGGCGAAGGCGGGCACGCAGGCGGTTTGCGTGCTCGTGCCATCGGACCGTGAAGTGAGCCTCAAGCGGCTGGCCGCAGCAGCCGGCGCGAAGGACGCCGCCATGCTGCCGCCGGCGGAAGCCGAGCGCATCACCGGCTATCGCGTTGGCGGCATCTCCCCGCTCGGGCAAAAAAAGAAGGTGCCGGTCTATATCGAGGCATCCGTCATGGCGCTCCCGACGATCGTGCTCAATGGCGGCAGGCGCGGATTGCAAATTGAATTGACGCCCGCTGACCTTGTACGCCTGCTCGGCGCGGCGCCCGCGCAATTGACGTAAATCCCGATCCATCACGACAGCGCATGTCAGCCATCAGCGGGAATCACTTGTTCTTAGGCGCTCGGACCGGCAAATGAGTTCGATGCCGCGCCCGCATTTCACCTCCATCGACATCGCGCTTTACAGCTCCGTCGTCCTCGCCTGGGGATTCTCCTGGATCGCGCTGCATTATCAGGTCGGCGTGGTCGCGCCCGAGATTTCCATCGTATGGCGCTTCCTGATGGCGACCCCGTTGATGTTCGTCATCGCGGCTTGGCGGGGAGAGCGGCTGTTTTATTCGCTGCGTGAGCATATCGTCTTCGTGGCTCTCGGCGTTACGCTGTTCGGCGTCAACTTCACGCTGTTCTATTACGGAGCAAAGTTCATCACGTCCGGTTTGCTCGCGGTCGTGTTTTCGCTCGCTTCCGTCATCAATGTTTGGCTCGGGGCGTTGACGCTGAATGCCGGTATCGATCGCCGGGTTGCCGCCGGTGGCGTGCTTGGCGTCCTCGGCGTTGCAGCAATGTTTTATCCGCAGTTGGCGGACACGCAGTTTGAAATCGGCGTGCTTATTGGCCTTGCGCTCTGCGTTGGCGGTACGCTGTCATTCTGCATCGGCAACATGATTTCGGCGCGCCTGCAACGCCACGGCATTACAGTTTTTGCCGCGAGTGGCTGGGGAATGATCTATGGTAGCGTCGCGCTTGCCGGTTTCGCCTATCTGCGCGGGGAAGCCTTCATCATCGATCCACGGCTGCCCTATATCGCAAGCCTGATCTATCTCACCCTGATCGGTTCGGTGGTGGCTTTCGCCAGCTATCTCACGCTGCTTGGCCGCATCGGCGCCGATCGCGCGGCCTATTCGACGGTGATGTTTCCGGTAGTCGCGCTTCTCGTATCCACCTTTGCCGAAGGCTATCGCTGGACGCTGCCCGCGACATTGGGCCTGCTGGCGGTGCTTGCTGGGAATCTCTTGGTGTTGCGGCCCGCGCGCCCAAAGGATGTTATTCGGCGGCCTGCGCCGCTTCCGATAGATTGTCGAGCGAGGAGATAATGTGTTCGGCGAGCGCGTCGGCGAGCGCCGAACTTTCGTGCGGATTGCGCAACAAGCCGATGCGGCAGTCGGGCAGATCGGGAAAACCGTCGCCAGGATTAAGCACGCGCATTCCGGGCCGCAGTCCGGATTCCGGCAAGACCGACACCGCAAGTCCCGCGAGCACGGCCGCCGCAACCGCACCGGCATTCGAGCTCGTATAGAGAATACGATAGGGACGCTCAATCTTCTCCAGCGTTGCCATCGCGTGGCGTCGCCAGGCGCAACTTGGCCGTCCGAGCGCGAGCGGCACCGGTGCCTCCTGATGGGTCGAATGGCGATGCGATGTCACCCACAACAGCCGTTCGCGCCGAAATGTTTCGGTCGCGGGACCGCCATCGGTCGTGGTGATGATGGCAAGATCGAGCTCGCTCGCCGCTATGCGTTCAATGAGATCGACCGACGGCTCGCAGATCACGGTAAGTTCGACACCGGGATAGGCGCGTGAGAACCGTGCCATGATCTCGGGTAGATAACGGTCGGCGTAGTCGTCGGGGACGCCCAGTCGCGCGTGGCCCGTGAGTTCGGCGTCGGAAAATGCCGCGAGCGTTTCAATATTCAGTTTGACGATGCGGCGTGCGTAATCGAGCAGGCGCTCGCCATCGTCGGTCAACTTGGAGGCGCGGCCGTCGCGCGTGAAGATCGCGCGATCGAGGCGCTCCTCGAGCCGCTTCATCTGCATGGATACGGCCGATTGGGTCTTGTGCACGATCTCCGCCGCCTTGGTGAAGCTGCCGGTTTCGGCAATGGCGATGAAGGTGCGCAGCTGATCGATGTCGATAAGGGCGGTCATGGCGGCGATCCCGAAGGGCCGATCCGGTTAGATCAATACATCACATTATCTTATTCCACAAATTAGAAACATTCGTTTCACTTATCAATTGGTCCAGGCCATATCAAACCCGATCGAGGAAATCGGGCGGGCTATTCGGGTGGTTTGACGCACGGGCGCCAACCATCGTGATGGTCATTCGCTTGAATTCCATCGGCGGGACGGAGGTTAAGATGTTCACGGTACTGAAGATTTTGTCAGATACGGTCTCGATCCTGGCAACCGGACCGGCATCGGCCCTGGCTTTTCTCGGGCGCGCCTTTCGCCTGCTGGCCCGCGCAGCGAAAAACCGCCATGACGCCGCGTTATTGGCGAGTTTGGACGACCGAATGTTGTCCGATATCGGCCTCACTCGCAGCGATTTGCGCGATGCCTATGCCGAGCCGCTCTGGCGTGACCCAACGTCGGTTCTGGCCAACCGGGCTGCGGAGCGCCGCGCCAATCGCCGCCGCTTCGTCTTCGGTATGACCCGTGCGCCGATGTCACCCTCAATCGTGCCGGACAAGGGTTTCAAGCGGCCGGTTACGCATCGGCCCGCCCGCTATGCGCTCTAGGTAGAGCAGGGTTTCACGAACCGGCCGAGCTCCCAGTCGGCCGTCGATCCGGGCACGCTATCCCCTCACGCGGCCTGGATTCTGCGCCCGCCGTCCCTCCGGCGGGCGCTCTTCTTTATTCTCTTGTGGTTTTATGCTCACGGCATTTGCGCCAGCCCGGGCGGAATAATCGCGCGGCGATCCTTGACGACGCCGATCGTTACACCAAGTCGCCGAATGGTGGCGATGACCTGACCATCGAGCGCAAGATGGCAATCCATATGTGTCGGCGCGATGAAAAAATCTGCATCGCGCCAGGATTCCGCCCAATGCAGATTCTTATGCGGAAGGTGCTCGAATGCCATCCGTTCGCCGCAGACGCCGACACTGTAACGCCGGCCGCTTAAATCGGTCGGAGGTTCGATGTCCGCAAGATACAGCTGAAGATCGCGCATCGCCTCCGGCATGATGTTGACCCAATAATCCATCTCGTAGCGGCGCGCGGCGCCTTCGAGGCCGCCCACCAGCGCGTTATAATAAAGATGCTCATATGGATGCAGGCGCGCGAGCGTGACGGCGGGCCATGACAATGTGATGCACATCACCGCGATTCCCGCCGCTGCGGCGAACCGGTGCCACACGCGAAGCCATATTAGAATTCCATCTACGGCGATTGCGGCGAGGACAGCGAATGCCGGCACCACGAACAGAAAATGCCGCATCCCGGTAAAAGCCGGGCCCTCGACCAGAACCTGGCAGAACACGGGGAAGAGCGCGGCAAAAGCGACAAAGGCGGTTTCGCGGTCGCGCAGCGTTGCAGGCATTCGGCCAGAAAATATGCGTAACGCGGCAAAGCCGGCGGCGGCGAGGGCGCCGACCAGGACCGGCAACGGCAATTTGATCGCGATATATGCCGGTACATACCATCGCGGCACATCGGCCATTTCAAAGATCTGGCCTGCGGCGATTGTACGGATCGGATAGTGAAAATGCGCGAATGTGAAAATCGCGCGGACGGGATTGAGCGGAGCAAGAAAAGCCCACGGCCATGCAGCGATCATGAGGATATAGGCGATCGCGAACGCCGGCAAAAAACGGACAATGACGCGCCAGCCGAATCGTAGGCGTCTTCGCCAATCATCCTCCGCGACAACAGCCTGCGCCACGATGGCGACCAGCAGATAGCCGAGTAGCAATAACCCGAGGGCGCGCAAGCCGAGCGCCAAGCCGGCAAAGAGCCCGAAACCAAGAACGTCACGCCAGCGAGGCGTCGGCAGGTCGCGGCAGGCGCGCAACAAAAAATATGTTGCCGCGATCATGGCGGCCGCGAACGGGATATCCTTGGTATGATTGAACATCGCGCCGTACCAGACGCCGCAAACCGCAATCATCAGCGCCGCCAGAGTGCCCGCGCGCGGCCCCGCAATCAGACGCGCGACCAGCGCGGTCGCAGCAATACCGGTGACGCCACTCAATGCGCTGAGCACATGCCGGATGCTGAAGGCATCGATAAAAGGAAGCAGTTTGGCGAGCAGCACTGCGACAATGTCGAACAATCCGCCATAGAGATAGAGATTCTTGAATTGAAAAAGCGTTTGGTCGGCAAATCCGCTCATGTAATAGGAAATGATGAGTTCACCGTAACGATGTTGAACCTCTTCGTCGTTCGAAACTGCGTATTGATCGAACGTAAAAAGCACCAGACCCAGCAATGTCGCGAGGATCAGCGCGGTCGCGGCGTCGAAAAAATCGATCCGCTCGATCCGCGCAGGCCAAAAACGGCTCCCCATGCGCCGCATGCTTGTCCCCCCTGCTGCCATTCGGCTGCGGCGCCATTTTTCCACCATGCGCCGGCCGAGGCCGTGTTTCCCCTATGCGGATTGTCTATGATTTGTCTTGCTGATGAAAGACTAGGCACCCACATCGACATGGAGCTCGCGTCCGCTGCGAGGCTTCCATAAAGTGGCGGCGCGGAAGAAAATAGGGCCGATGCGGTTGATAAGGCAGCATATTTTCGTACTGGGGCTGTGTTTAGTCGCTTTTGGGACGGGCCTTGTCCACGCCCAAATCGGCTTCGACCGTCTGGGCGGCGATTATTCAAATTTTCCGGTACGATCGGGAGATCCAGCGGTTTGCGCCGCGCGTTGCGACCGTGATTCACGCTGCCGCGCCTGGAGTTTTTCCTATCCGACGACCGCTTTAGTCAACGCCGTGTGCTGGCTGAAGAACCAGGTGACCCCGCCAATTCTCAACAATTGTTGCATCTCGGGGGTGCGCGGTGGCGCTTTGGTCGAGCCGCGTTCGGGGCCGGTCGAATATTCGATCGACCGCATTGGGGGCGATTATCGCCACTTTGATATTTTACCCGATGCACGAGGTCAGCTCTGCGCGACGGCGTGTCAAGCCGACAATCGCTGCCGCGCTTGGACATATTTGCGGCCAGGATACGGGACGGCGACCGCGCGCTGTTATCTTAAGGACAATATCAAGCCGCCACGGCGCCAGCCGTGCTGCATATCAGGGGTGGTGCGGTAGCTACGCCGTGCCGCCGACGGTGATTTTATCAATGCGCATTGTCGGCTGACCGACGCCGACGGGGACACCCTGGCCGTTCTTGCCGCAGGTGCCGATACCGGTGTCAAGCGCAAGATCATTGCCGATCATCGACACGCGATGCAGATCGGTCGGGCCGTTGCCGATCAGCATCGCGCCCTTAAGCGGAGCGCCGACCTTGCCGTTCTCGATTGAATAAGCCTCGGTGCATTGGAAGACATATTTGCCCGACGTTATGTCCACCTGCCCACCGCCGAAATGAACGGCATAGATGCCGTTTTTAACCGAAGCGAGAATCTCGCCGGGATCGCGCGCACCCGCGAGCATGTAGGTGTTGGTCATGCGCGGCATCGGCATATGCGCGTAGGATTCGCGCCGTCCATTGCCGGTCGGTTTCATGTTGAGCAGGCGTGCATTCTGCCGGTCCTGCATGTAGCCGACGAGAATGCCGTCCTCGATTAGCATCGTACGATTGGTCGGCGTGCCTTCGTCGTCGATGGTGAGCGAGCCGCGGCGTTGCATCAGCGTGCCGTCATCGACGATGGTGACGCCTTTGGCGGCGACGCGCTTGCCCATCAGTCCTGAAAACGCCGAGGTCTTTTTGCGGTTGAAATCACCTTCGAGACCGTGACCCACCGCTTCATGCAGCATCACGCCCGGCCAGCCGGACGCGAGCACGACGTCCATCTCACCCGCCGGTGCCGGTACCGATTGTAGATTGATCAGCGCCTGACGCACGGCGCTGTCTGCGGCGCCCTGCCACGCGGATGTCTCAATGAAGCGCGCATAGCGCTCGCGGCCGCCGTAACCGTTGCTGCCGGTCTCCTGCCGGTCGCCTTCGCCCGCGACCACCGAGACATTGACACGCACCAGAGGGCGCAAGTCGCGGTAGCTCTCGCCATCGGCGCGAACGATTTCAACGACCTGCCAGGAAGCGGCGAGGCTGACCGAAACCTGACGCACGCGCGGATCCTTCGCGCGCGTATAGGCGTCGATGTCCTGCAGGAGCTTTACCTTGGCCTCGAAGCCCGGCGCTTGCAGAGGGTTCTCGTCGCCATAGAAGTGGACATTGGTACGCCCGGGCGCCTCGGCATATCGGCCGGAATGGCCGCCCTTGACCGCGCGCACGGCATCAGCTGCGCGCGCAAGGGCAGCCTCGGAGACATCCGAGGCGTGCGCATAGCCGACCGCTTCACCCTTGACCGCGCGCAAACCAAACCCCTGCGCGGTGTCGTAGGTTGCCTGCTTCAAGCGTCCATTATCGAAGAGCAGCGCCTCGGATTGACGATATTCGAGGAATAGCTCGCCGTCGTCGGCGCCATCCAAACCGCGGCCGATCAAGGTCTTGACCCGCGCGCGATCGAGGCCGGCACGGTCGATCAAGGACGCCATGGAATTTGTGCTCATAACTGCGGCTCACTCATTGGGCTTCACGCAAGATAATCACCGGCAAGCCACCGCGCGAGGGTGATCGCTGCGATCTAAGGCAGCTTGTCGTAGCCCTCGGGGAACCCCTTGAGCGACATTGGGAAGCCGATGCCTTCCTCGGGCGTCTGAAAGATGATGAAGGTCGCGGTCTGTCCCGCGCGCAACTTTTTGACAAGATTATCATCCATGACGACCTCGGCGATGCATCCATTCTGCAGGCAGCGCACGAAGCCGGCACGGCCGATATCGGCATTGTCGATCTTCAGCCCGAGCCCGGACGGCAACAATACGCCGAGCGGCGCCACCACGCGCATCAGCCGGCTCTTCTGATCGGCCGTCTTGAGCACGATGACCGTCAAACCGACATTCGCGCGATCCTCGGCGGTGACACTTTGGATCAATGCGCATTGCTCGCCTTGCGCGCCGGGTGGCGTGTCGCAGCGTACCTGCCAGTCATTATGGACCGAGCGGACGGCGCCCTGCGCCGTCGCCGGCGTAGCCGCGCCGGACGAGGCTAAGAGACCAAGGGCGAAGGCGAACCTGTGAAGTTGTCGCGCAAGATTAGCCTTGCCGGTCGTCGTCATCTTCCAATCCCGGGGCTGCGCCATTCGAATCAGGGTATTGCGGCCGACACGGTGACACCTACCTGCGAAACACTGGGTGTCAAGGATATGTGCCCGATCCAAGCCATGGCGGAGTACATGGCGAACTCCATAATCGAGCGGCATTTATAATAAGCCGTTGGTCGCATCCGCCATGCCATCAGGCACATTGCGAGTGGGACGGAATTATGGTTTGAGAGGCCGGGAATTGCCCCCTCCCGCCGATCCCTGCCAAGGACCCTCAGTGTGCCGAGGCTCATCCCGAGGCGGGTTTCGCGCACCGATCCGACACGATGCGTAGCGGTAAGGATGCGGCAAAGCAGCTTTTTTTTGCGAAGGAGCGAATAAAACGATGCTGGTGCTCAAGCGGTTGATCGCTTCGGCGGCTGCCATGGCAGCCCTTCTCCATGGCGGCGGCATGGCTCTTGCAGCCTCGGGGCAGCCTTCGCCCTGGCAAATGGGATTTCAAACCCCCGGCTCACCGGTGATGGAGGACATTGCCTGGTTCCACGACTTCCTCTTGATCATCATCACCGTCATTGTCGTATTCGTTCTGTCACTCTTGCTGGTCGTGATGCTGCGCTTTAACGCGCGCGCCAACCCGACACCATCGAAGACGACGCACAACGCCGTGATCGAGGTCGCGTGGACGATCATTCCGGTGTTCATCCTGGTCGCCATCGCAGTGCCGTCATTCCGCTTGTTGTTCTACCAGCAAACCATTCCACCGGCCGCCATCACTGTGAAGGCGACCGGCAAGCAATGGTTCTGGAGCTATAGCTATCCGGATAGCGGCAAGTTTGAATTCGATTCGTTGATGCTACAGGATAAGGACCGCAAGGCCGGGCAGCCGCGCTTGCTCGCGGTCGATAACGAGATGGTGGTGCCGGTCAACAAGGTGATCCGCGTCCAGGTTACGGGCGCCGATGTTATTCACGCCTTTGCGGTTCCCGCCTTTGGCATCAAAGTCGACGCCGTTCCAGGCCGGCTTAATGAGACCTGGTTCCAGGCGGATCGTGAGGGTGTCTATTACGGCCAGTGCTCGGAGTTGTGCGGAAAGGACCACGCTTTCATGCCGATCGCGGTGCGTGTGGTCAGCGAAAAAGACTTCACCGCTTGGGCCGATGAGGCAAAGAAGAAATACGCGAACGGCGACGGCCGTCCGCTCGCTGTGGCCGCCAAGGCGGAGTGAGCGCGCGATGGCACGTCACAAACGCGGGCGATAACGACAAACGTCGAAGGATTAGACGATGGCAACGACGGTGAATTACGGCGCACACGAAGCCCATGCGCATGATGCGCACGGCGCCCACGCACACCCGACCGGGTGGCGCCGCTTCGTCTATTCGACAAATCACAAGGACATCGGCACGATGTATCTTGTGTTTGCCATCATCGCGGGCGTGATCGGCGGCATCCTATCAATTGCCATGCGCATGGAACTGCAGGAACCCGGCCTGCAGATTTTCCACAATCCGCACGTGTTTAACGTGTTCACCACGGCGCATGGCTTGATCATGATTTTCTTCATGGTGATGCCAGCGATGATTGGCGGTTTCGGCAATTGGATCGTGCCGTTGATGATTGGCGCGCCCGACATGGCGTTTCCACGGATGAACAACATTTCTTTCTGGCTGTTGCCATCGTCATTCGCGCTGCTGCTTATTTCGATGTTCGTCGAGGGCGAGCCGAGCGAGAACGGGGTGGGGGCAGGCTGGACGATCTATGCGCCGCTTTCCACCACCGGCCATCCCGGGCCGGCGGTCGATTTCGCCATTCTGTCACTGCATCTCGCCGGCGCTTCGTCGATCCTCGGCGCGATCAATTTCATTACCACCATCTTCAACATGCGCGCGCCGGGCATGACGTTGCACAAAATGCCGCTGTTTGTCTGGTCGATTCTAGTGACCGTGTTCCTAATCCTACTGGCGATGCCGGTGCTGGCGGGCGGGATCACGATGTTGTTGACCGATCGAAATTTCGGCTCGACCTTCTTCTCACCCGATGGTGGCGGCGACCCGGTGCTGTTCCAGCACCTGTTTTGGTTCTTTGGCCATCCCGAGGTCTACATTCTTATCCTGCCCGGCTTCGGCATGGTCAGCCAGATCGTCTCGACTTTTTCACGTAAGCCGGTGTTCGGCTATCTCGGCATGGCCTATGCGATGGTCGCGATCGGCGGCATCGGCTTTGTGGTTTGGGCACACCACATGTACACGGTCGGCATGTCCACCGGCGCGCAGGCTTATTTCGTCGCCGCGACGATGGTGATTGCCGTGCCGACAGGCGTAAAGATTTTCTCGTGGATCGCGACCATGTGGGGCGGATCGATTCAGTTCCGCACGCCGATGCTGTGGGCGATTGGACTGATCTTCCTCTTCACCATTGGCGGCGTCACCGGCGTGGTGTTGGCCAATGCGGGCGTCGATCGGGCCTTGCACGATACCTATTATGTCGTCGCGCACTTCCACTATGTGCTCTCGCTCGGCGCGGTATTCGCCATCTTCGCCGGCTGGTATTACTGGTTCCCGAAGATCAGCGGCTATATGTACAATGAGACACTCGGCAAGCTGCATTTCTGGCTGACTTTCATCGGCGTCAACGTGATCTTCTTCCCGCAGCATTTCCTTGGCCTCGCGGGAATGCCCCGGCGCATCGCCGATTATCCGGATGCGTTCGCCGGCTGGAACTACGTGTCCTCGATTGGCGCTTACATCTCCGCGGCCGGTCTCGTCGTCTTCTTCATTGGTTTGGCGCAGGCATTTTTGCGCAAGGAGAAAGCGGCCAATAATCCTTGGGGCGCGGGCGCGACCACGTTGGAATGGACACTGTCTTCGCCGCCGCCGTTCCATCAATTCGAAGTGTTACCGCAGATCAAGTGAAAATGCGGCGGCGCGAGCCCACGCGAAGATCGCGGCGAAGTTGAAGAGCCTGGCACCAATGTCGATTGCAAGCGAAGGTCTTTCCTCATCGGCGCAAACCGATAAGACGGATGCGCGGCTTGAGCCGAGCATGGCCAGCGTCGGCGACTATATCGCGCTGATGAAACCGCGCGTGATGTCGCTCGTCGTTTTCACCGCGCTCGTCGGTCTCGTTGTTGCGCCCGGCCAACTACATCCGGTGATCGGATTCACCGCGCTACTTTGCATTGCTGTCGGCGCCGGCGCGGCTGGCGCGCTGAATATGTGGTACGACGCCGATGTGGACGCGATGATGACGCGCACCGCGCGCCGTCCGATCCCGGCAGGCCGGATCGCGCCCGGCGAGGCGCTCGGTTTTGGGGTTACGCTTGCCGCCTTCTCGATCGTCATACTTGGCCTATTGGTTAGCTGGCTTGCCGCGGCGCTGCTTGCATTTACGATATTCTTCTATGCCGTCGTCTATACGATGTGGCTTAAGCGAACGACGCCGCAGAACATCGTCATTGGCGGCGCGGCCGGAGCGTTACCGCCGGTGATCGGCTGGGCCGCGGCAACGGGCGCAGTTGGGATCGAAGCGATCCTGATGTTCCTCATCATATTCTTTTGGACACCACCACATTTCTGGGCGCTGTCGCTTTATCGCACCAGTGACTACGCGCGCGCCGGGATTCCAATGCTGCCGGTCGTCGCCGGCGAGAAGGAGACCCGGCGGCAGATCTTGCTCTATTCGGTCGTGCTAGCACCGGTCGGCACGGCGCCGTGGTTGCTTGGTTACGCTGGATCGCTTTATGGCGTATCGGCGATCGTTGCCGGTTTACTGATGATTGGCTTTGCTGTGCGGGTGCGCCTCGCGCGAGACAATGCCGCCTTGGAGCAGGCGGCGAGGCACCTTTTTGCCTATTCGATCCTTTATCTTTTCCTTCTGTTCGCCACGCTTCTGGTCACGCACGGTCTTGGTAGTTCGTTCGGTCGTTTCGGCGGTTAAGAGCATGATAATGCAGCAACGCGAGAATGGAATCGTATTGACCGAGGAGCAGAAGCGCCGTCGCCGCGCCCGTTCCCTCGCGATTGCGCTCGCGCTTGCGATCCTCGTGGTGCTGTTCTACGTCGTGACCTTGATCAAAGGTCCCGGCTTGCTCAACCGGCCCCTGTAAAATGAGGCGCGCGCGCTCATGACCCAATCGCCTGACCGGCATCAAGCGAAACGGCCATCGCCCTTGCGCGACGTCGTAGTCGCGGCCGCCTGCGGCGTCTTCGTTGCCGCCATGGTCGGGGCGGCCTATGCGGCCGTTCCCTTCTACAACTGGTTCTGCCGTGTCACCGGGTTCAACGGCACGACGCAAGTTGCGACGTCGGCGCCGGACCACGTGCTCGACCGCAAGGTCATCGTGCGCTTCGACGCCAATGTCGGCGCCGGCTTGCCGTGGAAATTCGCGCCGGAGCAAAATTCGATTCAAGTGAAACTCGGCGAGGTCGCGACCGTCCGATATTACGCGGTCAACGAAACGGCGCGTGAAACCATGGGGCAGGCGGCCTATAACGTCACGCCGCTCGTCTTCGGCGCCTATTTCCAGAAGATCAACTGTTTCTGCTTCACCGAGCAGCGGATGAAGCCGGGCGAGAAACGGGACATGACGGTTGTCTTCTATGTCGATCCGAAACTCGCTGACGATCCCGACGCGAATGGAGACATAACGATCACGCTCTCCTACACCTTCTATCCGATGCGCGAGCCGCAACGGCCGGTGGCGGAGACCGTGGGCGGACGATCCGCATCGAAACTCTAGGCTTGACGCAGCGGCGCTGCACGCCGCCAAAGGAAAAGGAACGGAGATATTACCGATGGCCGAGGCGCATAAAATTCAACATGATTACCACTTGGTCGATCCAAGCCCTTGGCCGGCAATCGGCGCCGTGTCGGTTTTCTTCCTCGCGGTTGGCGCCATTGGTTGGATGCACAACTCATTCGCTGCCGCCCCGTTCGTATTCGGGCTTGGCGCGATTGGTGCGATCTACACGATGTTCGGATGGTGGCGCGACGTGGTGCGCGAGGCGCAATACGAGGGTTACCATACACGCGTCGTCCAGATCTCTCACCGCTACGGGATGATTCTATTCATCGCATCAGAGGTGATGTTTTTCGTCGCTTGGTTCTGGGCCTATTTCAACACGGCGCTGTTTCCAACCGACGTGCATCAAGTCGCGCGTGACGAATTTCTCGGTGGGGTATGGCCGCCAAAGGGAATCGAGACTTTCGATCCCTGGCATTTGCCATTGCTCAATACGCTGATTCTTTTAACGTCGGGCACGACGGTGACCTGGGCGCACCATGCGCTGCTGGAAGATGATCGCCAGGGTATGAAATGGGGCTTGATCTGCACCATCGTGCTCGGCGTCTCCTTCACCGCGGTGCAAGCTTACGAATACAGCCATGCCGCCTTTGCCTATAAAGGGCACATCTATGGCGCGACATTCTTCATGGCGACCGGCTTCCACGGCGCCCATGTCATCATAGGCTCTATCTTCCTGATGGTTTGCCTGCTGCGCGCTTTCCTCGGGCATTTCAATCCAAAGCAGCATCTCGGCTTCGAATTCGCCGCTTGGTATTGGCACTTCGTCGACGTCGTGTGGCTATTCCTGTTCGCCTGCATCTACGTTTGGGGTTCAGGCGTGGAGAGCGCTGCACGCGCGGCCGGCGGTCATTAGCGGTTTCAGTGGGTTCGAGAATGGGCGGCTACGCAAGTCGGTCATAGCCGACTTACGTGCCACATTTTATCGGATTCGGGTAAACCCGAGATCGAAGCCGCTCCTTCGCGTTTCGACCTGCATGCGCATATGTTCTTTAACGTCATTGCCGCGCGCCTTAGGCGATTTGGAAGGCAAGTCCGATGAATGACAAGGCCCCTACGGCTCCAGTGTCGCCCGCGATCGCGGGACTGACTTGCCGCTGCCCGCGCTGCGGTAAAGGCAAGTTGTTCCAGGGGTTCCTGACCTTACGCCCGCGCTGTGAGGCCTGTGGACTCGATTATGCGTTCGCCGACGCCGGCGATGGCCCGGCCGTCTTCGTCATCCTGCTTGGCGGCTTCATCGTGGTGTTTGCCGCGCTCTTGGTCGAATTCTTGTACCGGCCGCCCTATTGGCTTCATGCGGCGCTATGGGGGCCGCTCATTCTCGTCGTGACGCTGCTGCCGCTCCGCACGCTCAAGAGCTTGCTGATCGCACTCCAATTTCATCACAAGGCGGCTGAAGGGCGGCTCGAACGTGGAGATCGATTATGAATGTGCGCAAGTCTCGCGGCTTGCTCGTTCCGACGTTGGTGACGATAACCGCATTCGCGATCCTGATAGGGCTTGGCATCTGGCAGCTCCAACGCAAGGCGTGGAAGGAAGAACTGATAGCCAATGTCACGCAAAGGGTGTTGATGTCGCCGGCTGCGTTGCCATCGCCACGGGAATGGGGAAGGCTCAATCAAACCGATGATGAATTCCGGCGCGTCACATTTCCGGCCGAGTTCCTGAGCGAAAAGGAAGCGCTCGTTTACACGACCGGCTCGGCGTTTCGTACCGACGTTTCCGGTCAAGGATATTGGGTCTTTACCCCCGCGCGTGCACCCGGCGGTCTCGTCATGGTCAATCGCGGTTTTATTCCGGGAGCCGACAGACCGAAGGAGGGTGGGGCGGCGCGACGCGTTTCCGGCGTCGTCAATATCGTCGGCGTGATGCGATGGCCCGAAGCAACTGGCACGCTCTCACCCAAAGCCGATGTCGAGCGCAATGTGTGGTTCGTGCGCGATCACCTATCGATTGCCGCGACGAAGAGTATTGGCGCCGTGGCGCCCTTCTATATCGAGCAGGAATCGCCGATGCCGCCCGGCGGGTTACCGCGACCCGGCCGGCTCACGGTCAATCTCAGTAACTATCACCTCGGCTATGCGCTGACCTGGTTTGGTCTCGCCGGCGTGCTGTTGGTCGTCTTCTTCGTGTGGGCCAAGGGCGACGGGCGTAAGATCCCTGATGGAAAACGCAGACGTGGCGCTTCCTTGTGAAAGCGAAGCCCAGGCACTAGTCTTTGCAATCTTGGCTCACGCCCAGTTTCTACCTAGGAACCTCGTAAACTCAATAACTTAAATCCGGCGCGGGAACGAGGATTAGCGTCGGAGATGGGCTTTTCGCGACGTCAGAAGGAAGACGCCTTGCGTTACATCTCCACCCGGGGTGAAGCCCCGCCGCTCGGTTTTATCGATGCCATCCTCGCGGGCCTCGCCCGCGACGGGGGACTGTACGTACCGGAAAGCTGGCCGCAGCTGTCCCGTGAAACCATCGCGGGACTTGCGGGCCGCCATTATGCCGAGGTCGCAAGCGAGGTGATCCGTCCTTTCACCGGTGGTGAAATCGCCGACGGTGAACTCGCCCGTATCGCACGCGAGGCCTATGGCACTTTCCGCCATCCCGCCGTCGCGCCGCTCGCCCAGCTCGATGTCAATACTTTCGTGCTTGAGCTCTTTCATGGCCCCACGCTGGCGTTCAAGGATCTCGCCATGCAATTTCTGGCGCGGCTCATGGATCACGCGCTCGAGGCGCGCGGGGAGCGCGCGACTATCATTGTCGCCACCTCGGGCGACACGGGCGGCGCCGCGGTCGAAGCGTTCCGTGACCACCATCGGGTTGACATGATCGTGCTGTTTCCGAAAGGCCGCATCTCCGATGTGCAGCGGCGAATGATGACCACGACCGCCGCCAGCAACGTGCATACGATCGCAGTCGATGGGACCTTCGATGACTGTCAGGCACTTGTGAAAGGCCTGTTCAATCACCACGCCTTTCGCGACCGCGTACGGCTCTCGGGCGTTAATTCAATCAACTGGGCGCGGGTCGTGGCGCAGGCGGTCTATTACTTCACCGCTGCGGCAGCGCTCGGCGCGCCGCATCGCAAGGTCGCCTTCACGGTGCCGACGGGTAATTTCGGCGATGTATTCGCGGGCTTCGTTGCCCAATGCATGGGTCTTCCGATCGATCGCCTCGTGGTGGCGACAAACGTTAATGACATTCTTGTGCGCGCACTTGCGAGCGGCATCTACGAATTACACGATGTCGTGCCAACCACGTCGCCGTCGATGGATATCCAGGTTTCTTCGAATTTCGAACGGTTGCTATTCGAGGCCTATGCCCGTGACGGCGTCAAGGTACGCGCGTTGATGTCTTCGCTTGCGCAATCGCGCCGTTTCGGCATTGCGCCGCAGGCACTGGCGGCGATCCGCGCGCGCTTTTCCGCCGATCGCGCCGATGAAGACGAGGTCGCCGCCACGATCCGCACCGTGCGGCGCGAGACCGGTCATTTCATCGATCCGCATACCGCCGTCGGCATCGCGGTTGCTGAAAAAGAGGCACGCGATCCGGCCATCCCCATGATCGTGCTCGGCACGGCCCATGCCGCGAAGTTTCCCGACGCCGTCGAGGCGGCGTGCGGCGCCCGTCCGCCACTGCCCGATTGGCTCGCCGATCTGCCGGCGCGCCCCGAGCGGGTCACCGAACTGCCGGCCGATCAGGCTCAACTCGAACGTTACATTCTCGCGGCCAGCCGTGCCGCGCGCGAAGGAGCTGCCGCATGAGCGTAGAAGTCACGCGATTGAAATCGGGTCTCGCGGTCGTAACCGACACGATGCCGCATCTGGAGACCGCCTCGCTCGGTGTGTGGACAGCCGCCGGCAGCCGTGACGAGCTTACCGACGAGCACGGAATCTCGCATTTGCTGGAGCATATGGCGTTCAAAGGGACGTCGCGGCGCACCGCGCGACAGATCGCCGAAGAGATCGAGGCCGTTGGCGGCGATATCAATGCCGCGACCAGCGTCGAAACGACTGCATATTACGCACGCGTGCTTAAGGCGGATGTTCCGCTGGCGCTCGATGTGCTTTCCGACATTCTTGCCGATCCGTCCTTCGATCCGGAGGAGCTTAGCCGCGAGCAGAATGTGATCGTGCAGGAAATCGGCGCCACACAGGACACACCGGATGATCTCGTTTTCGAGTATCTGCAGGAAACCGCCTTTCCTGGGCAGTCCGTCGGCCGCTCGATTCTCGGCACTCCGGCAAGCGTGCGCTCCTTCAACGCCAGGAGGCTGCGCGCATATCTGTCACGCAACTACCGCGCGCCGGACATGGTAGTGGCGGCGGCTGGTGCCGTGGAACATGACCGTGTCGTCGCCGAAGCCGAGCGGCGATTTATCAGCTTTACCGGGCCCGCAGCACCGCCGCCGGAACCTGCGCGCTTCGCCGGCGGCGCTCGAATCGAAAAGCGCAATCTCGAGCAGGCGCACATCGCCCTTGCGCTGCAGGGTGTGCCTCTCGGCGATCCCGATCTTTACAGCTTGCAGGTCTTCACAAGTGTGCTGGGCGGGGGAATGTCGTCGCGGCTGTTTCAGGAGGTTCGTGAAATTCGCGGCCTGTGTTACTCGATCTACAGCTTCCACATGCCCTATACCGACACCGGGTTTTTCGGTCTCTATGCCGGGACTGACGCCGCCGACCTGCCGGAATTGATGCAGATCGTCATTGACCAGATGACAGGCGCCGCCGAAACGATCAACGAGGCGGAGATCGCGCGCGCCAAGGCGCAGATGAAAGCCGGCCTATTGATGGCGCTCGAAAGCTCGAGCGCGCGCGCGGAGCAGCTTGCCCGCCAGATGCTGGCATATGGGCGTCCGATGCCACTCGAGGAAATCATCGGCAAAGTCGAAGCGGTCACGGTCGATAGTGCAAAATCAGCGGGACGCGCGCTTATTGATCGCAGCCGGCCGGCCATCGCCGCAGTCGGACCCGGCCGCAACCTTGAGAGCGCCGCCGCGATCGCGGAAAGTCTGGCGCAACGAGCCGTCTGATCGCACTCCATGGCGCTCTTTCGCAACATTAGCGTCAGCGAACCGTTGCCCCTGATCATGGGCGAGGGCATTTTCCTGCGGGCGCCGCAGATGACGGATTTCCCAGCATGGACCGCCCTGCGCGCGACGAGCCACGATTTTCTCACGCCATGGGAACCGACGTGGCCTGCCGACGATCTCACCCGCGGCGCCTATCGTCGAAGGCTCAAGCGCTATGCTGAGGATTTGCGTAACGACGTAGCCTATCCTTTTCTTCTTTTCGACAAGGGCAGCAATACGTTGCTCGGCGGATTGACGCTGACCAATCTGCGTCGTGGCGTCGCGCAAGCGGCAAGTCTCGGCTATTGGATCGGTGAGCCATACGCACGGCGCGGCTACATGACGGCCGCCGTGCGGGCATTAATACCGTTCGCCTTTGATGCGTTGCGGCTGCATCGTATCGAGGCCGCCTGCATCCCAACCAATGCCGCGTCCATCGCGCTCCTGGACAAAACCGGCTTCAAGCGCGAGGGCTATGCGCGTCAATACCTATGCATCAATGGCATCTGGCAGGACCATGTACTCTATAGCCGATTGGCGAACGAGGATTAGGGCTTAACCAAATCCCCCGCGTGCCATGGGCGTGCCTTGGGCTTGCCGTGGTTGCACTGGTATAATCGCACCGTCGAGCGCCAATGGCGCCGAAAACGAGCGAAATAATGCATAGTTGGCAAACCGGACAACGCACCGGGCACTGGAAATCAGTGGCCACAATGTGTGGCATTGCGCTCGCCGTCGCGGGCTGTTCGTCCACCGACAACAGCTTGTTTGGCTCATCCACGAATCCGGCCAGCGCGTCTGCTGCCGGCACCGGCGGATTCGCGCAATCCTTCTCGCAGACAACCGGGCAGACAAGTACACCGTCGCCTGACGATATAGATTGTCCACGCGTCACCATCCGCGAGGGCGCGTCCACGTATATGATCGGCAGTGGCGCCGATACCTCGGCGTTGGCCTTGCGTTACCAGGGGACGTTCGCCCGTGCCGCGCGGGAATGCGCCTTGGTCGGATCGACCATGACCATCAAGGTCGGGGTTCAGGGACGTATCATTCTCGGTCCAGCTGGCGGGCCAGGACAGGTCGAAGTGCCGTTGCGTTATGCGGTCGTACAGGAGGGGCTGGAATCAAAAACCGTCTGGACGAAATTCTACAAGGTTCCGGTCATCATCCCCGAGGGCTCAAGCAACGTCGCCTTCACCCATGTCGAGCAGGACGTGGCGTTTCCTTATCCAAAGAACGCCGCTGATCTTGAAAACTACATTATCTATATCGGCTTCGATCCCTTGGGAAAAACCGACACGCCGAAAAAGCCCGCGAAGAAACCGGCAAATCCGCCGCGCAGGTCATAAGAAATTTTCGCTACAGGGCCATGCTACCAGCCACGTAACGCGACTACCGTGCTTTTCAGCGCACGCATATCTGCGATCACGGCGCGCGCGCCGGCCGTTGCGAGTTGCGCACCGAGATTGAAGCCGGCATGGCTGCCGCCGACAAATCCGATCGGCGTCATGTTCGCGGCGACCGCAGCCGCGACGCCAACCGGCGAATCTTCGACGACGATGCAATCGACGGGAAGGACACCGGCCTTAGCGGCGGCGTGCAGGAACAGATCGGGTGCCGGTTTGCCACACGCGACGTCGTCTGCGGAGAATAAACGCGGTTCGAAGAATCGCAGCAGATCCGTCGTTTCAAGGCTCACGTAAATGCGGTCGATCGATGAGGACGAAGCGACGCATTTCGGTCCGCGCAGCCAGGTAAGCGCATGCGTCACGTGCGCCGTAGCGCGTAGTTCGATACGCAGCCGTCGGAGGATTGCCGCCGCGGTAATCGCACCAAAATTATCCGGCAGCCTGCGGTCCACCGCTGCTTCCAAATCGGCATACATGTCAGCCGGCCGCCGTCCGGTGAAAAAGCGCGCGATAATGTCCGGCGTGACGCGAAAGCCCGCGCGATTGAATTCTTCCGCGACAACCGCCGCAACAATCGGCTCGCTGTCCACGAGCACGCCATTGCAGTCGAAAATGATCACCAAGTCCTCCCATCGCTTCGGCCAGTCCGTGCCGTCAGCACCGCTTCCCCAAGCCGGTCCCCCAGGTGAGTCGCAAGAACAAGGATAGAAAGTCTGGCGGGAGCCACTAGAGGCTCGCCCATATTCGGTTGTGGAGAGCGGGCAAAAATAAAAAGTCGACGGTGGGATAACGGGATACGGCAGCTATTCGCACGCAATTCATGTGCACAATTTGACGAC
This sequence comes from Hyphomicrobiales bacterium, assembly GCA_016210825.1. Classification (GTDB taxonomy): domain Bacteria; phylum Pseudomonadota; class Alphaproteobacteria; order Rhizobiales; family Xanthobacteraceae; genus JACQTM01. The sequence continues at coordinate 45 of JACQTM010000132.1, read as the reverse complement.
GGGGCATGACGCAAAAAGAATAACGCCACGAGCCCCGCGCAATGT
>JACQTM010000131.1 GCA_016210825.1 Hyphomicrobiales bacterium | reverse complement strand
TATCGGAAGCGTTCGTAGAACTACGGATGAAAACTGAAAGACAGGTAACATCGAGCCGTCATTTTTGCCGTTCCCTTGCTCGTAAAAAAACTCGTTTTGCCGTTTCGAGAAAAACTATTGTCTGAAAAGACAAAGGCTCCGGCGATTGCCGGAGCCTTTGGAAGATGATTGCTTCCGCAACTATTACTTCAGGTTGTCCGAAACCGACTTGAAGGTCGACGTCAGCTTGGTGCCGAGACCTTGCACAGTGGCGATAATCGCAACAGAGATGCCGGCGGCGATGAGACCATATTCAATGGCGGTCGCGCCCGACTCGTTTGCAACAAAGCGCGTGACAAGATTTTTCATGACGTAACTCCTTAGATCCACACGTGGCTGTCTGAGCTGTTCGAAAGCCGTTATCGATCATTTCGAACCACGGGGGACGCTATCAATGGGCCCTTGAATTCGCGTTAATGTGATCAATGAAACAGGGGCATATCGTAACGAATGCGTTCGTGGTTAATGTTCAATTGCGAGCCAATTGCGTCATGGATGACTGCAAGCGACGCCAGCAATATCCAAGTGAAATAGAACTATATGATGATGCAATGGCGCGACCGTATTGGTGTTGGATGCCGATTGATCATCGTCGATGCGCCCGGCATTTCAACTTCATTCACCATTTTACAGTGAAGTGAAATCCTGCCAGTGGGCTCAATCCTGATGGCAATCGGATCCGTGAGCGTGAACATCCAGTTCGGAGCGTACCGATGACGACGTCATTTAAGTACTGCATTCTCAAGTCTTCTCTGTGCTGCGCGTTCGCGGTGGCAATGCTGTTCCTTGGCCCGATAAAGGCATGGTCGGATGCCCCGGGCGAAGGGCCGCTAATGGTCATCCTTGACCAAGCTCGCCTCGTCAAATTGCCCGAGCGCGCCGTGACAGTGGTGGTCGGCAATCCATTGATCGCCGACGTTTCAGTGCAAGCGGGCGGCTTGCTGGTGATCACCGGCAAGGGCTATGGCCTGACCAATATTGTGGCGCTTGATCGTTCCGGTGCGACACTGATGGAAAAAGATGTCGTGGTCAGGGGTCCAGGCTATGAGGCGGTCGTCGTCTATCGTGGTGTCGATAAAGAAACCTATTCTTGCACGCCCGAATGTGGTCCGCGGATCACGCTCGGCGACTTCCCTGCGCATTTTAACAGTACGCTCACTCAGACCAGTGTGCGCAGCTCGCAGGCGCAAGGCACCTCGGCATCGCGATAAGAGAATCGGTTAGCAAACCCGAGGCGAATTTGGTGCCGTTATCCGGTCGACCTTGAATAGCTACGTTCTAGGCTTGACGCGATACACGGCAAATGGACCGCTAACCGGTATCGGTTCAAGCCAACTTGGCACTACTCTAGCTTGGAGCTGGCCCCATAAACTTTGGCGGCGCGCGTCTTCAGTCAGACCCTCCGGCGGTCGCGGTCCGCAAATCATCAAATAGCTTGCTCGCGAATTGTCGAGAACATCGCGTGCCTCCTCGGGCGGCGTGGCTAAGGCACGGTGACTGGCAACGATGCCTGAAGATAGCCGGTGATAGGGTGCTGCGAGTACCGAATGCGGTGTCAGGGCCAACAAGAATGGTCCATAGTCGATATCGGCCGCCACCACGCCGGCTGGCAGCCGCGATAGTGACGCGTAATTTTCCGACCTGAAACAAGTCAGATTCGGCCGATCGGCGATCGTAGCCAATCCGGTAGCTTCGGCGATGGCTATGGCGCCCGCCGAGAGGACTGCCGGCGCGAGCATTATCGTTGCCAGCATACGTGCGATCAGCGTCTTGAGCTTCAACCATGCAGTCAGTCGCAGGACACCGGCAGCGACAAGTGGAATGCCCAGCCAGATTGCATAATGAGAGGCTCTGACGGCTGCCAAAGTCATTCCGACCGCCAAAACAAGCGCCATGGCTGTGAAGATAAAGCCGGTATCACCACGGAGATTCGACTCTCGCGCTAACATGGCCGCGCAGACCAGCGCGGAAACGGGAAAGGCCGCGACCGCAGCCCCTGCCGCGGGGAATTTTTGCGCGAGGACGATGAATGGCTGCATCTCCCGAACATGTGCGAGCCAAATCGGTCGCGTAGCCGGATCAATCATGGCGAACGGTCCGGCAAGGCAACGTGTTTCCATAAGAATGAAGACCGCTGCGGCGAGAGCAGCGGCGGTCGCGACCGCAATGCCGCGCATCAGCATGGTCTCAGTATTAACCCAGTGACCGGCAGCAGCCAGCGCAAGCCCGCCGACTACCAAAGCCCCAACCGAATTGATTGCGATGGCGTCGCAGGCTGAGCGCGTCCAATGCTCGGGATTAATGCTGACGATGAATGCAATGATTGCGCTTACTGCAATCGCAAGCCCGTATGCGGTAAGCGCCATAGCTGCCGCGCGGTTCAAAACATAGCGGACAACAAAAATTCCGCCTGCAAGAGCGATAAAGGGCAGGCTCTCAAGCCCAATAGCCAGCGCAAGTCCGGAGAGCGCACCTGCCGTCCATGCCGTCCATTGCACTCGATCAGCCCATAGCGCCGCCGCCAACGTGAGCAAGGCAAGAGTGATTTGAACATTGTGATGATCTATGCGTCCCGGCGTAAATTGCTGGAATGCGGGAAGGCCGGTCGCTATCAGGAGAAGCGCAGCTAACGCGGCTTGGCGCCCGGCGAGGCGCCAGGCCATCGCCGCAGTGGCGGCAATAGCCGGCACGAGCCAAAGCAATGGCCAAATCACCCGCATCAAATGCTCCGCAAAAGTAGTGCTGGCAATGGAGCGGATAATCAGAAAAACACTTACAAGTCCGGCATCGATTAGCCGCGACCAATGGGAATCGTAACCCATGGGCGGTTGAACGCGGCTCTCGTGCAAGTCGAACCAGCCCTGACCGGCGAGAAATGCGCGCACCTCAACGAGCCGCATCGCGTCGTCGCTGTCACCAAGTGACTGTCCTGTCGCGGACCAATGTTGGGCTAGAAGCTGCGCGACGACGAAAAGCCAAACGAAACCAAGCAGGAGCGCGAAATGCGGCTGGCGCGCTGAGCGATGACTGGACATAAATCGGCCTTTTCGGAACCGCGTTCCCTTTAAAACAAATGGTTGAATACGATTGAATTTCGCTTAAGGCGCGGTCTTCACACTGCTGCAATGGGCGTATTTTGAAAGGCTTGCTCATGGTTAGCAAAGCCTGAATCGATGTCGCGCGATCAAAGACGGCGATCGCAACAATTTGACAACGGCTCTTTGCTAAAACTCAACGCTCGGCAATCAGAAATCGTGCAACGCTTGGATGTGTGCCATGCTGGGGATGACAGTGAAACGTCTCGCAATGCGCGCTGTGGCGTTCCTGGAAAAATCCGTCGCGCGCCGGTTCGTGCGGCATCAGGATGGTGCGGCTGCGGTCGAATTCGGCATAATCGCGGCGCCGTTTTTGGCCCTGGTTTTCGCGATCATGGAAACAGCGATGGTGTTCTTCGCTGGCCAGACTCTGGAGACAGCCACCTCCGACTCGGCTCGCTTGATCATGACCGGCCAAGCGCAAACTCAGGGCTTCGATCAGGCGAAGTTCAAGGAAGCAGTCTGTTCAAAGGTCCACGGTGTGTTTGATTGCGCATCCGGGATCTATGTCGACGTAAAGACCTATTCATCGTTCAGCAGCGTCGATCTGAGTAGCCCAGTCGATTCCAATGGTAACCTGAAAACCAATTTTACCTATCAGCCCGGCGGTCCCGGCGACATCGTGGTTGTTCGCTTGATGTACCAATGGCCCGTCTATGTGTCGCTGCTCGGCCTCAATCTGTCCGACATGGCAGGGAGCAAACGCTTGATTGTCGCGACCGCGGCTTTCCGTAACGAGCCTTACCAATGAGCCATGCCATGACAGCTCTCGCATCGGTCGGAATGATCCTGACACGCAAAATTCGAGACTTAAAGCGCGATCAACGCGGCGTCTCCGCGGTCGAGTTTGCAATGCTGTTGCCACTGATGGTCACGCTCTATCTCGGCGGCGTTGAAGTCTCGCAGGGAATCAGTGCCGATCGCAAAGTAAGCTTAACGGCGCGGACACTGTCCGATCTGGTATCGCAATATTCTAGCATCAACAACGCGGGCATGACTAATATTCTCAATGCTTCGACCACCGTGATCTCGCCTTTTCCGTCGAGCAGTCTGAAAGCAACGGTTTCCCTGGTTACGATCGATGCCAACAGCAAGGCGACGATCGCCTGGAGCGATACGCTCAACGGCACAGCGAGGTCGAAGGGTTCAACGGTTACGCTGCCCGCAGCGCTTGTCGTTCCCAATACATCACTGGTTTGGAGCGAGATTGCTTATTCCTACAAGCCCACGATCGGGTATGTCATTACCGGAACAATGACGCTGAAAGATCAGCTCTATATGCGTCCTCGGCTCTCCGACACAATTAGCAGGACTGCGACCTGATTAGTAATGGATGCGTGCGGGTCAAGCGATCGGCAGCGCGGTCGTTGATTTAATCTTCTCCATTGCAAAACGCGATGTGACGTTCTTCAACGACACCGTTGCAATCAACCGCTTGTAGAAGCCGTCATAGGATTGCATGTCGGAAACGACGACGCGGAGCATGTAATCGACGTCGCCGGCCATCCGGTGAAATTCCATCACCTCCGGCATAACGCTGACCAGACGGGCGAACCGATCAAGCCACTCCTGCGAGTGGTCACCGGTCTCGATCGAGACGAAGACCGTGATGCCAAGCCCCACCTTGTCCTGATCGATCAAGGCGACACGCTTCTGGATAATCCCTTCGGCCTCCAGGCGCTGGATGCGTTTCCAGCACGGCGTTGAGGAGAGGCCAACCCGCTGGCCGATCTCGGCAACAGAGAGCGAGGCGTCGTCCTGCAAAGTCAGCAAGATCTTGCGGTCTATGGCGTCCATGCCGGTATCCCAGATAGTACGAAAATTGAAATTCTATTCTCCATATCAGAATTACAGGTAGCAAATAAAGAATATTATTCCAAGAAATTCGAGAATTCAGGCTATCCTAAAGTGTGGTCGCGGAGAAACGCCTCCGTTTCCACCCGCGACGGCGCGCCGGTAATCCCTCCGAAGCGGGTGCACTTAATTGCCGCCGCCGCGGCGGCGAATCGCAGACAAGAGGCCATGTCTCGGGCTTCGGCCAAAGCAAGCGCAAAGGCCGCGTGGAAAACATCGCCTGCACCAAGGGTATCGACGGCGCGAACCGGAAAGGCCGGCAGATGACGCGTCTTGCCGCATTCAATCCACCAAATGCCGTTGGCGCCATCGGTCACCGCCAGGAAGGTGTCAGTCTGCCGGGCAATGTAACGCAGTGCGGCGTCAAGATCGTCGAGGCCGGCCGTGGCACGCAAACCTTCCGCGGAAAAGATCACATGCGTGCAAGTACGCAGTAAAATGTCAGTTTCACTTGTCGGCTTGTCGCCATCGAGCAAAATCGGGAGGCCGCGTTGCCGCGCTTCCGTGGCGATTGGCAGTACGAACTCGGGAAAACGATTATCGATCAGGACGCCGCGCGCGGCGGCGAGCAGTGATTTCAGATCGAAGACGCGCGCGATATCAAGGCGCTCGTCGCGATAATTGACGATTATTCGTTCGCCTGACGAATCGATCATTATGGCGGAAATTGGCGATACCGCGCCGGTAACCTGCACGATATCATCGCACATCACGCCTTCGCGCCGAAGGCCTGCCATGATTTCCGCGCCGAGCGCATCATTGCCGAGTGGCGCAACAAGCCGCGCGCGTCCGCCAAGCCGTGTCAATGCCACGGCGGCGTTGGCCGCACATCCTCCGTTGATGGCGATGAATTGATTCGCGCGCGTTTTGATATCTGGCGCGGGAAACCGATCAAGCCGAAAGACATAATCGATCACCGCGATACCGGCACAAAGGATCAACGGACCGCCTTCGCGATTCGACTTAATTGAGGACACGATCGCCGCCTTCGATCCAGGCGCGAATGATGTGATGAGCGACGGCGATTTGCGGTGGTGTGGTTAGCTCGCCGGGATGTCTGCGTAACAGCATCTCAATCACTTCGTTGCGGGAGAACCAGCGCGCGTCCTCGAGCTCATTGCGATCCACCGTGATTTCGCGCGACAGCGCCTGCGCATGACAACCGATCATGAGCGAAGCTGGAAACGGCCAAGGCTGCGAGGCAAAATAACGTACGCGGCCGCACTCAATTCCTGCCTCCTCATGCATCTCACGACACACGGCTTCCTCGATTGTCTCGCCTGGCTCGACGAAGCCCGCAAGACATGACCACATGCCGGGTGCAAACCGCGGTTGCCGGCCGAGCAGGCACTGATTGCCGGCAAAGGCAAGCATAATGACAACGGGATCGGTGCGGGGGAAATGCTGAGCCGAGCAAGTTGGGCAGTCACGCCGCCAACCACCTTGCACAAGTTTTGTCGCACCGCCGCATGACGCGCAAAATCGATGACGCGAATGCCAGCTAAGTAACGCCTTGGCTTCGGCGAGCGGTGGCAGATGATGAGGCTCCACGAGACCCTGGACTGCAATCGAGCGCAAATCGGTTACATGCAGATTGACCCGGTTCTTCAGGCCTTCGGCCTCCTTGGGCTCGATGCCGATTCCGAAGCAACCCGCGCCGTCGCGTAAGCCTAGGAACACTATCTCCCGCGTCGCCCCGAGCGCACGAGCCTCAGCGAACGAGAACCGTGGATCGTAACGACCCGCTGCACTCCTTAGGACGATCAATTCGCCGCCAACAACATAGACTGTGGCATCGCGCTCCAGGGACATGAGAAAGGCCGCGTCGTCGCGCCGTTCTGCCGCGCGCACGAGCAAGCTTCCGGCATAGCCGAGACGTGGTCTAGGGCCGAGATCTTCGTGCTTTGACATTCACGCAATCCATATTTTGCGTCTGATAGCGCTTATAAAACGGTCGAGCTCGGCGGGATCGTGTGCCAGCGCGGGCAACGCTCCCCAGACCGGTTTAGGCCATGCGGCGTCACTTTGCTGACGCGCAATGACATGGATGTGCAGTTGCGGCACGACGTTTCCCAAGGCCGCGATGTTGAGCTTGTCGCACTCCGTCACAGCCTTCAGCGAACGGGCGACGCGTGCAACCTCGGTCATCAATTGCGCCTGTTCGACTTCGTCGAGATCGATTACCTCGATGATGCCAATCTTGCGGGGCACGAGCAGCAGCCACGGATAATTCGCATCTTTGATCACCAAGACCTGTGAGAGCGGTAAATCGCCGATATTGATGGTGTCGCGCGCGAGCTGCGGATGTAGCGACCAGGTCGGCGGCGGCGAGGGAATCATCTTGAAAATCCAACGGATTGGTTGGTGGGGGAAAGTAGCACGCCACCAGGTCCTTGCGCTTGCTTTCGTGCTTTGTTCGCCCGATATAGAAACGGGAGGTTGGCGGTGGACGAGCCACTCGCCAACCGGGTCAGGTCCGGAAGGAAGCAGCCCTAACGAGCTCCGGTTCGGGTCGCTCGTCAGCCTCCCACCGAATTCTTCGATCATGGTGGATCGCTCGATCCCCGCGAAATGGCGGGTTACCCTTTGAGCGGTTGCCGGAGGATTGATGAAAGACACCAAAGGCGCCAAGGCCCGAAACGCCGATTCGACTGCCCTGACCGTACAGGGCGGCGGACATTATCGTGTGCTCGCGCGCAAGTATCGGCCATCGACGTTCGACGACATGATCGGTCAAAACGCGATGGTGCGCACCATTTCGAATGCATTCGAGACAGGGCGCATTCCGCAGGCCTGGATCCTCACTGGTGTGCGCGGTGTCGGCAAGACTACGACTGCGCGGATTTTGGCGCGCGCCCTCAATTATGAACTTTCGGACGGCTCTATTGCTGGGCCGGCGATTAAAATGTCCGTGCCAGGCGTGCATTGTCAGGCAATCATGGAGAGTCGGCACATCGATGTACTCGAGATGGACGCCGCCTCGCATAACAGTGTCGACGATGTACGCCAGATCAACGATGCTATTCGCTATGCGCCAGTGAGCGCGCGCTACAAGGTCTATATCCTGGACGAAGTGCACATGCTTTCAGGCGCGGCATTTAATGCGCTGCTGAAAACACTGGAAGAGCCGCCGCCGCACGCGAAATTCATATTTGCCACGACCGAAATCCGAAAAGTCCCGATTACGGTGCTCTCGCGCTGTCAGCGTTTCGATCTGCGCCGGGTTGATGCCGGGGCATTGGTCAAGCACCTTGAAACTATTGCTGCGAAGGAAAGCATCGATGCGGAGTCTGAGGCTCTGGCGCTCATCGCGCGAGCGGCCGAGGGCTCGGTGCGCGATGCGCTCTCGTTGCTCGATCAGTCGATAGCGCACGCCACGGGCTCGCTGCGTGCGGAAGATGTACGGCAAATGCTCGGCCTTGCCGATCGTGCCCGCATCATCGACCTGTTCGAGGCGTTGCTACGCGGCGATGCCGCAGCCGCACTTGGCGAATTGCGCGACCTTTACGACGTCGGCGCCGATCCGGCGATCGTCTTGTTGGATATCGCCGAATTCACGCACTTTGTGACCAGGATAAAAATTGTGCCGGCAGTCGCCGACGACATCTCGTTGAGCGAAGTTGAACGCAAGCGCGGCCGCGCGCTCGCGGCGGCGTTGTCGATACGGGTGCTTTCGCGCACATGGCAAATGTTGCTTAAAGGTCTCGCCGAGGTGCAAGTCGCGGGCCGTCCGGTCGCCGCGGCGGAGATGGTGCTTGTGCGGATCGCCTATGCCGCTGATTTGCCGGCGCCCGACGAGGTTATCCGAACGCTTGGCGAAGGCGGCAGTTCGACGGGCGCGCGGACGCAGGGCAATGGCGGTATGGTTACCGCACCGCAGGCAGCCGTCTCACCGGGGGTGCGGCATGAAGCGCCGCGTGGCACGCCGCGCGCGATGGCAGCGCCGGCCGCAGCGCAGGCAGAGCCGTCAGTCGTCGCTTACAGCGATCCTCCGCCACTCGCCATCGGTCGATTTGAGGACCTCGTGGCTCTCGCGGCGGAAAAAAAAGACCTGCAAATCAAAGTTGCACTCGAACGTGACGTGCGGCTAGTCGCTATCGAAGACGGCACGCTCGAAATTGCGCTCGAGCCGAGCGCACCGAAGGCTTTGGTTGGGGATTTGTCGCGCAAGCTTTCGTCGTGGACCGGGCGAAGGTGGATGGTCGCGGTTTCGGCCGAACCCGGCGCGCCGACACTTAAGGCACAGGCCGACTTGCGCGATGCTGAATTGAAGCGCGGCGTACGAGCCGATCCTCTGGTTCAGGCGGTGCTGGAACGTTTTCCCGGCGCGGAAATCGTCGCTGTGCGCAATACGGCCGCTGAGAACGCGGATGAGGCCGCGTCAGATAATAGCTATGATGACCCGGACGCGGGGATTATGTGAATATCGCCGACACGGCGAGGGTAAAGCATGGCGGATTTCATGGGCATGATGAAGCAGGCGGCCCAGCTTCAAGCCAAGATGCAGGCGCTACAGAACGAACTCGATGCCATCGAGGTCGAAGGCGCCGCCGGCGGCGGGCTCGTCGCGGTAACGTTGACCGGTAAGGGCGAGCTCAAGGGCGTGCACATCGACGATTCGCTGATGAAGCCGGCAGAACGAGAGATTGTCGAGGACCTTCTTGTCGCCGCGCATGCGGAGGCGCGCCGTAAATCGGAGTCGCTGGTGCAAGACAAGATGAAGCAGCTGACTGGCGGATTGCCGCTTCCTCCCGGCTTGAAGCTGTTTTGAAGCAAACACCCCCATGACGAAACCCAAGGATGAATATCTTATTCGGCCTGATCCGCACGATCCGCGACTTACCGAGCGGGTGAGAGGCGTTGACCAGACGGGCGAGGCGATCGAGACCGTGGTCACAGTCGAGCGGGCACTGACGATTTACCTGAACGCGCAGGAGATTGTCACCGCCATGACTATCGGCGATCATCCCGAATATCTCGCCATCGGTTATCTGCTCAATCAAAATATGCTGCACGCGGACGACGTGGTTACCGGCGTCGATTATGACGAGGAACTTAGCGTTGCCGTGGTGCGCACCGAGCGTGCGACGAACTACGAACAGAAGCTGAAGAAAAAAGTACAAACCTCGGGCTGCGCGCAGGGAACGGTGTTCGGCGACCTGATGGAAGCCCTGGAGAATGTCACATTGCCGCCGACCGAGTTTCGCACCTCATGGCTTTACGCGCTGACCCATAAAATCAATACGACACCGTCGCTCTATCTCGAAGCGGGGGCGATCCATGGTTGCGTACTGGCGGAAAAGGACAGACCCCTCATCTACATGGAGGACGTTGGGCGTCACAACGCGGTGGATAAAATTGCCGGCTGGATGTTCAAGCATCGTGTGCCGGCGAACGACAAGATCTTCTACACCACGGGACGACTAACCTCTGAAATGGTGATCAAGACCGTGCGGATGGGCATTCCCATCTTGGTTTCGCGCTCCGGTTTCACCGCATGGGGCGTCGAGCTCGCACGCAAGGCCAATCTCACTTTGATCGGCCGCGCGCGTGGAAAACGTTTCGTGGCATTAGCCGGCCTTGAGCGCATCGTATTCGATCAAGACCTTAGCTTTGTCGAGGATGAAAGTGCAAAGCACCGGCGTAAAGCAGCCGTGCATGACGATTGACGCGTCGCCAACACTTGGCCTCGTACTCGCTGGCGGCTTGGCGCGACGCATGGGCGGCGGCGACAAATCGCTGGTTAAGGTTGGCGGAATCACCATTCTCGAGCGAGTGCTTGCGCGTTTTTCTCCACAATGTAGCGCCGTGATTATAAACGCCAATGGTGATCCGGCGCGCTTTGCCGCACTGGATCTTCCGGTTGTCGCCGATAATGTTCCGGACTTTGCCGGGCCGCTCGCTGGTATTCTCGCTGGTCTCGATTGGGCGGCGGAGTACAGTCGAAGGACGCCTTACATCGCTAGCGTTCCGGGTGATTGCCCGTTTTTACCCGGAGATCTCGTTTCGGGCTTGCATGCGGCCCGAATCGAATCAGGTTTGCCGCTTGCTTGCGCGCGTTCAGGCGACTGGCGTCATCCTGTCATCGGATTGTGGCCGGTGAATTTACGCGACGACCTTCGTCATGCGCTCGTGGGTGAGGGGTTGCGGAAAATCGAAGTCTGGACCGCGCGCCATGGAGTTGCCATCGCCGAATGGCCGGATCGGCCGATTGATCCTTTCTTCAACGTCAATACGCCCGAGGACTTGAGCGCGGCGACCGATATCGCGCTGCAATACCGTAACGCCTAGAGGGTCTTCGGCGCGGCGGATCGCTTGATCTTTACCACCATAACACCCTAATATCTTTCAAATTTCTCCGGTCCATCAGGTCCGGTAGTGAATCTTGGGAGGGAAAAATGCGGGAATTTCTTGCGGCATGTGTCGTCGCTGTTGCGCTTGCGGTTGGGGCGGTTTTCGTCCTTGAGGTCGTACAGCAACCATCATCATCGGCGTTCACCACAACCGGCGTCCGCATCTAACAAGCCGCTGATCGGACTTACCCGAACAAGCTCGAATAGGGCAGGTAATCGACGTTGGTTCCGGGCTCGATCTGGGTTACGTCATCCAGTAATTCGACGAGGCCGGTCGTGCGAGTAATGCTGGTGAGTACGCCAGCGCCCTCGACCGGATAGTTATCAACCTCGGCAATTCCATTCACGAAACGGGCGGTGACTCGTAGATATTCACGACGTCCCGATTTCTTCTTGTAGTGAAAGGTCGCTCGCGCGGGAAACCGCGCGAGCGGCTCTATTTTTGCGCCGGCAAGACGCAACACCAATGGCCGCACCACATGGATGAAAGTGACGAACACGGCGACCGGATTACCGGGCAGGCCCGTGAACGCCGCACCCCGAATGACGCCCATCGCCACTGGACGCCCGGGTTTGATCGCCAATCTCCAAAACACCAACCGGCCGAGACGCTCGACCGCCGTTCGTACATGGTCCGCCTCGCCTGTGGAGACGCCGCCGGTGGTGAGGATGAGATCGTGATTGGCAGCAGCCTTGTCGAGTGCATCCGCAAGCGCGGAAGGATCATCCTTAAGAATTCCGAGATCATTAACTTCGATGCCCATGCGTTCGAGCAACGAACGCAGCAGGTAGCGATTTGAATCGTACAACGCCGCCGGGGATAACGGCTGCCCAGGCTCGACGATCTCATCGCCGGTCGAAAACAGTGCCACACGTACACGCCTTCGCACGCCGAGATGGTCGAGTCCGATAGCTGCGGCGAGGGCGATGTGGGCGGGCGTCAAGCGCTGACCCGCGGTTATCGCGAGATCGCCCGCGGCAATATCCTCGCCGGCGAGCCGTCGATTCGCGCCGCGCTTTAAGCCCGCAGGCACGTAGACGCTCGTATCATCGCAGCTGCAATCTTCCTGCATATAGATCGTGTCGGCGCCTTGTGGCATCGGCGCCCCGGTAAAAATGCGCAAAGCTTCACCGGCTCGAAGTCCGGCGGCATACTCCGCACCGGCAGTCACGCGACCGACAATCGAGAGTCGCGTCTCACCGCTGGTGGCGATATCAGCATGCCGAACGGCGTAGCCATCCACGGCCGAATTATCGAACGCTGGAAGCGAGATAGGCGCAAGCAGGTCGGCGGCCAGCACTCGTCCCATGGCGTCGGCGAGCCGCACGTTCTCACATTCTGAGACGACATCGACCTGCTCGGTCATCATCCGCTCAGCTTTCTCGATCGGCAGAAGGGGACCGTTGAATGCGAAGCAGTCGTCGCTCAACTGCGCCATCAGGACACCGAGATTTCGAGTTTGTCGATTGGCATAGCCTCGATGAGCAGAACCTCGACGATTTTGTCCACGTCATCCAGCGAGATCACTGGCACCGTCGCCGACGTCAATGGCTGATCCGACGCCACCGCGACAATCCAGTCGTCGTCGGGATGTAAGAGCGGCTTCCCAAGCGCGGGGCGATGCACTTCGAGCTTCGGCAGCTTTTCGCGCTTGAAACCCTCAACCAGCACGAGATCGACCGGGGACACCTTGGCCAGCAACGCGCCCAGCCGGGGTTCGGCGGCACCGCGCAATTCATGCAGCAGCACCCAGCGGCTTGCCGAGCCGACCAGTACCTCGGTCGCACCGGCCATCCGGTGCGCGTAGGAGTCCTTGCCCGGCTTGTCCATGTCGAAGCCCTGATGGGCATGTTTGATGGTCGAGACGCTGGTTCCCCGCGCGACCAGGCGCGGGATCACCTTGGTCACCAGCGTCGTCTTGCCGGAGCCGCTCCAGCCTGCCAGTCCGATGATGCGCATGGCTTATTAATAGCAAAGCCGGAGCGTGGCCAAGGTGACGATTGATATAGTTTGCCGACGGCAGACCCGGGGCGGATCATTGCCGCTTGATTGCGGCAACCGCATTTAGAATGAGAAAACCCGGCGCCGCGGGACGGCGCCGGGTTTGCAATTTTCAATACGAGCGAAAAGTTACTCAGCTGGTTGAGCGGCGCGGCCACTCGAGCGGCCTTTGCCCATCTCCTCGTCCACCCAAAGCTTGTGATGCTCCTTCGCCCAATTGACGTCGACCTCGCCGGTCCCCATGGCCTCGAATGCGCCCTCCATACCGATCGAGCCGATGTAGATATGCGCGAGCATGACGGCGACGAACAGCACAGCAACGACGCCGTGGACGATCTGGGCGAGTTGCATGCCGGCGATGCCGGTGCCGTAGAACGGGAACATCAGGATATAGCCGCTGATCGCGACGGCGCCGCCGCCGAGAACGACGACCCAGTACATGAGCTTTTGACCGGCATTGAAGCGATAGGCTGGCGGATGGTCATCACCGACAAGACCGCCGCCACGCTTGATCCATTCCGCGTCAACGGAATTGGGAATGTTGCCGCCGATCCAAATCAGGAAGATCACGATCACCCCGATGGTGAAGGGGAAGCTCAGATAGTTATGGGCGTACTTGGCCGCCTCCGACCAAGTCGTAAACGCTTCCGGACTCATCAGCGGCAGCAACAGTGGTTTGCCGAAAGTGATATTGAGTCCGGAAATGGCGAGCACGATAAAGCAGGTCGCCGTCATCCAGTGGATGAATCTTTCAAATGGGCTGAAGCGAACGATCTTCCGGCCCGAGCGGCCGGAATCGATCCGCACCATGCCGCGCCAAAGATAAAAGCCGACCAGAACAACCAGCATGCCGAGGATCGCGATCGCACCGATCCACCGCAGCGTCACTTCATGAAATTGCCGCCAGTCGCGGCCAGCCGGCTGGATCAGCACGCTTTCCTTGGCATCCGGTATCGTGATGCGTCCCTGGACGCGTTGCAGCTCCTGGAGAAGCTGCTGTTCTTTCACCGCACTGGCAGTCGGATTCACCGACGTCGGCTGCTGAGCGCTTACTGGCGCTGCGAGCCCGATGATCAATGCGAGTGCGAATGCGGCGGCGGCGTAACGGACCCAATTGCAAAGGGGGGTCATGCAATCCTCCCGGAATTTTCTAGGTTTCTAGAGATAGTGGTGCGGCGGATTCCTCCGCCGCACCGATTCAATTTCATTAGCCCGCGATTGTCTCGCGATACGCGGTCTGCCAACCCCACGCGCCGGAGCCATAACCGCGCTTGACGACGCGCTCCTTGTAGATCTTGGCGATGATATCGCCATCGCCGGCCAAGAGCGACTTCGTCGAGCACATCTCCGCGCACAGCGGCAGCTTGCCCTCGGCGAGGCGGTTGGAGCCGTATTTCTCGTACTCGGCCGCCGTATTGTCGGCTTCCGGGCCGCCGGCGCAGAAGGTGCACTTGTCCATCTTGCCGCGCGATCCGAAATTGCCCACGCGCGGATATTGCGGCGCCCCGAACGGACAGGCGTAGAAGCAATAGCCGCAGCCGATGCACAGGTCCTTCGAATGCAGGACCACCGCGTCGGCGGTCGTGTAGAACACGTTCGTCGGGCACACCGACGCGCACGGCGCATCGGTGCAGTGCATGCAGGCCATCGAGATCGAGCGTTCCCCCGGCTTGCCGTCATTGATGGTGACGACGCGCCGGCGGTTGATGCCCCAAGGCACCTCGTGCTCGTTCTTGCAGGCGGTGACGCAAGCGTTGCATTCGATGCAACGATCGGCGTCGCAGAGAAACTTCATACGTGCCATGGTCGTTGCTCCTTATGCCGCTCTGACCTGACAGAGCGCGGCTTTGGGTTCTTGCATTCCGGTCACCGGATCGTAGCCGTAGGTCGTGATGATGTTCACGCTCTCGCCGAGAACGACCGGGTCGGTGCCTTTTGGATAATTGCCGCGTTGATCGGCGCTCATGAAGTAGCCGGCGAAGTGGAACGGACACCAGGTCACGCCCTTGCCGACACGCTCCGTGACGAGCGCTTTCATGCGGCATACTTTACCGCTCGGCATTTCGGGTCCGGAAACCAGGACCCAGCCACCATCGGTGATGCCGCGCTCGGCCGCGTCCGCAGGACTGATCTCGATGAACATGTCCTGCTGCAACTCGGCGAGCCACTTGTTGGAGCGCGTCTCCTCGCCGCCGCCTTCGTACTCGACCAGACGCCCTGACGAGCAGATGAGCGGAAATTGCTTGGCAATGCCCTTGTCCACCGCCGCCTTCTGAACGTCGAAGCCGATGTTCGGCACGCGGAACTCACGCCGGTTCGGCAGCGTCGGATACTTGGCGACGAGCTCGGGCTTTGGCGTGTAGATCGGCTCACGGTGTACCGGAATAGCATCGGGCAAGCCGAACGCGTTGGCGCGCGCCTTGCCGTTGCCATAGGGGGTGCAGCCGTGCTCGATCGCCACGCGCTGGATGCCGCCGGACAGATCGATGGCCCAGGACACCGCATCCGGAGTGGCCGGGTTGATCTTGGTGATCACCGCCATCTCGGCCTCGGTGAGATCCTTGTCCCAGCCGAGCTTCTTGAGAACGCCAAGCGTGAACTCCGGATAGCCGTCCTTGATCTCCGAGTCTTTCGAGTAGGAGCCGTTAGCCAGCAGGCTGACCTTGCGGGTCGTGCCGTCCGGCAGTTTCTCCTCGCGTTCCAAGCCGAACCGTGGCCGGAACGTGCCACCGCCTTCCTTGATCGAAAGGTTGGTGTTGTAGAGCAGTGGCGTGCCGGGATGCTTGAATTCCGGCTTGCCCCAGCACGGCCACGGCAGGCCGTAATAGTCACCCTTGTTCGGCCCCGTTGTCGCACGCTGGGTGCGCATGTCGAAGTCCTT